>CAZUTC010000045.1:0-11748 GCA_964623485.1 uncultured bacterium
TACCATCCCACATGTAGGGTGGAGAATTTAGGAGCGGGAGATTCTCCAAGTGAGATAGTTCATGTCTATTGTACCATTAAGGACCTTGAGACAATGGAATATGTGTATGATGAGACTTCAGGACTTACAGAGGTATTATCCCCAGGGGATGCGACAAATGTAGAGTTTACCAAGGGATGGGTCCCTGAGGAAGGAAAGGATTATCAGATAGTCTATAAATTTGAGCCGGATGATGTTCCCGATGATACCGACCATTCCAATGATATGTATGATTTCTTCTGCACTACCAAACCGGCAGATGACCTCACTCCCACTGAAGTGGTGGCTCCAACCGGGGAGCTTTATGTGGGAGAGTCTGTGAATCCAGTATGTAGAGTGATGAATGTGGGAACCGAGGCACAGAGGAATGCTGAGGTTTATTGCAGTATAAAGGATGCAGGTGGAACTGAGAAATACAGCGGCACTGCAGTTATAGAAAATATAAATGCAGGAGATGAGAAGAGCGTATCATTTGAGGATGCATGGGTTCCAGATGCTGCGGGGACCTATACTGTTTATTTCATTGTGGAAGAGGATGAAAATCCAACCAATGATACTATAACCGGGACTGTAAATGTGCTTACCGGAATTGCTGAAAATAGCATTGAACAGTTTAATGTAAGGGTATATACTGAGGCTTCTTCTAACATAAAGACAAGCCTTATGCTTAAGAAAACCTCTTCAGTAAAAATAGAGGTTTATGATATAAGTGGAAACAGAGTTAAGGTTATTTATTCAGGAAGATTAAATCAGGGAGAGTATTGCTTTACCTGGAGAGGTGTGAATGCTTATAACCAAAAAGTTGCAACCGGTTTTTACTTCATTAAAGTAAAGGTGAACGAAACATCCAGAGTCTATAAAGCGTTGCTTTTCTAATCCTATAATAGAAGCCGGGGGGAGCACCCCCGGCTTCTGGTAATAAAAGTGATAAAAAAAATTAAGGATTTTATTGAAAATATAGAGAATTTTCCAAAATCTCTTTTGTTTTTTTGGGGGTTATGGGGTGGAATTGTTTATACCAGGAATATAATAGAGAGTATATTAGAAGAAAAGGGATGGTTGGGATTTGGGGTTGTTCCTGGAGCATCCCTGGATATGATGTTTTATCATTATCCCCTTTTTTATCTTTTCCTCTTTTTTATCATGCTTTTTTTTCTTTATCTTATAACCAAGGTTCAGATAGAAAAACTTACGAAAATTACAATAGTAGGGTTTTGCGTGGTTATCCTTCCTCCTCTTGTAGATTTTATGGTGCATTCTTATGGATATAACCTTGGGTATTTGGAGACCGCGGGAGACTTATGGAAGGGTATTAAGTATGGATTGAATCCCTTTGAAACTAAAGCCCCTCCTGGTTTTTCGGTGGGTATAAAGGTTGAGATGTGGGTGGGAGGGGCTCTTTTTCTTTTTTATGTTCTATTAAAAACAAGGAGTTGGATTAAAACTTTATTGGCTTATTTTGTCTTTCCGGCAGGGATTGTTATAGGAGCAGGAGCCCCCACTATTTTTGCATGGTTGGTATCCAAGATAGGAGGAATAAAAGAACTGGAAAATATGAGAAGTTATATTTTTGAAGGAGGAGGGATGGTCCTGGGGACAAAAAGGGAGGGAGTTCTTTATTTAATAATGGTACTCCCTCTTATTCTATGGTGGTTTTTTAAAGTTTGTCCACAAGATATGAGAAAGATATTTAAAGGGGCTATAAAAAAATTTGTTTTACTTCTAATACTGTCTCTATCTGGATTTATCACGGGGTGGATGGTATTTAAAGAGAGGGAGATTTCTCTCCTTGTATCCTCCCATCCTTTTGATTACACTCTTTTTTTATACATTCCAGTAGTTACTTTTTTTGCATTTCTATTTATACAGACAAGAGAGAAGGGGATAAAAAGTAAAATGGTTTTTATTTTATCCGGACTCCTTGCATTAGGAGGAGCTTATGGAATAAATATTTACTATATGTTTTTGTTCATTGCATTTTTGTTTTTTTATCTTCTTTATATTAATTTTTCTTCTTTATGGCTCAAATATCCCTTCCTCTTTCTCTCTTTTATATTTCTCTTTTTTTCCGGATTTTCTCCATATACCCAAGGGAAGATATTTGCGGTGATATTTCCATTGGATGCTCAGTTGATTTTTTATCTCATGGTTTTAGGGAGTTTATTTATTTATGAAGAGAGTTCCCGGGGATTAGTGAGAGCGGGTTTATTTTTGATCTTTCTGGCTCAGATACTTTTTGTTATCTTCGTGATTAAAAACCTTTGGTGGCTTATCCTTCCTTTAATATTTATAGGCACTGTTTTGATAAGGTTAAAGTCCAAAATATTGATGAGGATAATAAATCTATGCAGTATTGCTGAGGTGATTTTTCTTATGGGTTTAATAGGAAAACATATTCCCCTTACTTCCTCTTTAAGAGGTTATGTCCACCGGCTAAATGGAGAATATCTTTTTTCTTACGGCTTTTATAAACATGCCCTGGATGAGTTTAAAATTGCAGTAGAGAAAGGGGTAGAAGAAGAGGATGTAATTTTAAAAATGGCAGAACTCATGTATAGAAGTCAAGATAAGAACGACCAGAGGCTCTCTCTTTTCTATATCCAGAAAGTAATTGATAATAAAGACCCTTATCTTCATCCCATTGCCCTGCGTCTTAAAGGAGATATACTTCTTGATGTAAAGAATGATACCTTTTCAGCAATAAAATGTTATCAAAAATGTATAAATGTAGGGGGAGCACAGTTATATGGGGTTTCTTTGATAGAAAAATTTCTAAAAGCCAAGGATTACCATGGTGCAATAAATTACTGTAAAAACCTTGTATTAATGAGGATTAATGAGGGAGATGCATTACTAAAACTTTCTGAAATCTATACCTTTCTTAAAAAGTATGGGAAAAGTGAAGAAATCATGAATTACCTGGTAGAAAAATACCCTGATTCGCTCAATTACTGGATATCCTTAATTGATTTTTATGTGAAACTCAAAAGAAATCCGGTAGGTGCCATGTGTATAATAAAAAAAGCCTTAGAGAGATTTAAAGAAGAGGGATATCTTTATCTTTATTACGGAATTTTACTATACAGTATAGGAAGAGTAAAGGAATCGATAGAGATGCTGAAAAAGGCAATAGAATATTCGCCCGAGGACCCCAGGGTTTACTATAACTTAGGGGTAATATATGAAAAGACAGGCAGGAAGGATTATGCCCGGATTATGTATAATCTCGCCATAGAGAAGAATCCTAATTACACTCCAGCCCTTAAAAAATTAAAAATATTTAAGTGATAAAAAAATATAACCTAATTCTACAATTGTATAAAGATATTCAACAGTTTAAAGATGTAAGTTTTGTAATTAAGAGTCTTCCTCAAAATAAAGAAATGGCATGTGTTTTGCTATGTATAACTTGACAAAAACCTTAAAAAGGGGTATAATTATGAAAAAAATAAGAAAGGAGGTGAGAAAGAATAAATACATGATTAAAATGATTAAAAAAGAAGGAGGTAAAAAATGAAAAAGATAGTCTTGATAGGATTAATAAGTATAGGAATAGTGGGAGCTGCATTATTGACGGATGAGGATGTAAAGGCTAAGGCAGAGATAGGAAAGGAGATAGAGCTCCCCATGGCTGCCCCTCATTGGTGGGGTGGTGGTCAGGAGGTAAATGGATACTACTGGGTGTATACAGATAATGATTGCCCAGACGCATGTACCGACCCGGTGACCGGGTTTCCAGTGGGTCCTCCGGGTTCATTTATAAATGTGGCTGAGCAGTGGGAGGATGGAAATGCAGTAATACTTGACCCCACTACCGATGACCCGAAAGCCTTTACCCTTCCCGACAGTTTCTGGTTCTTTGGAAAATGGTACCAACCTATGAGTCCCATTTATATTTCTCCAAATGGATGGATTTCTTTGTCCAGTTCTGCTGCAGGTAATAAGAGTCTTCCTCCGGATAACTATATTGGGAGTGCAGATGCTCCAAATGCTTTAATTGCTCCTGCATGGCATGACTGGGCTGCGGACTCTGCAGAAGGTCCAGATGGAAGGATATTGGTTTCTTATGACGAGCATGCAAGAATCCTTGCAGTGGAATGGGACAGTGTTTACAGTCAGATTGATAATAGCATTATAGCTACCTTTGAGGTTCAACTTTATCTGGGTGGTCCTTCTAAGTTGTATGAGTACTCTGGTTGTGGTTATATTTACTCCACCCATTACATTGACTTCTACTACATGCCAAATGCAGATGTTGGAGCATCTCCTTGGGCTACGATAGCAACTACGCAGGCTATAAACACTGAGATAGGTATTGAGGATGAGAGTGGGGCAAACCATTATCTGAGCGTTCAGGAGGCTGACATATTCACCGGAATGGTGAACCCTGATTTCCAGACATTAAGATTTGTATACCGGAGAGTGTTTGATAATGACCTTCTGGCATTTGACATTATTGCTCCGGACCAAGTGGTGTTGAGATGGACCCCATATCAGCCCATCGTTGTGATTTCAAACATGGGTAGAACCCTTGCAAACTCCTATGGTGTGACAATCACCATAAAAGACCTCAGCACCGGTGATATCAAGTATGAGAGAAGCTTTACCAGAACAAATCTCTATTATCCTGGAAGCGGACATCCGTATATGGACACCATTTACTGTGACCCGGTATGGGATTCTCCAGAGGAGATAGGAACTCAGTATGAGGTAACCCTTGCAATTACCGGATACGATGATGAGTGTATGGCAAACAATACCTTTGTTGACACCTGTGTTGTGGGATGTGATTACACATTTACCTATCCTTTTGATGAGAAGCCTCCAAGGACTGCTTGGGGTTGGCGCCCAGTAGATAGAGGATTTGGAACCACATACCTTGCTCCTGCAAGGGACGGCGCAGACTCTACAGCACTTGTAATAGGTGGTGAGGCATGGATATATCCCTTAAGAACAGATGGATGGCGTCTTGAGGTATGGGATGAGAAAGGAGACTGTGGACTTCCAACAAGAAGGGTTCGTAATCCAATATTTACCGATGGAGAGCCTGAGAGTCCATCCCCTGGTTGGAATACCGTTTACTTCAAATGGGGCGACTTCATGGGCGGATACTGGGCAAAAGGACAGAATATATGGATGGGATGGATCCATACCAAATCATGGGATTGGAGCAATCCTGGTCCATATCTTGGTGAATGGGATTTCTTCTCTGATTTTGACCTTGGTCCTCTTGCAGATAATGGATGTATCCCAAGAGGAAGTTATGATGGATGGGTTCATAAATCCTGTGAATGGGATGGTGGAATGAGCTTTGCGTGGTGGTATGCGGATTGGTGGGGTACTTATGGTTCCAGAACATTTGGATTGAGATTGATATCTCACCTTGGATTGAAGTATCCTCCGGTTCCTCCTGCTTATTTTGAAAAGGCTCATGACCTTGCAATAGATTCTATTATGGAGCCCACCCATCACTATGTTGAGGCGGGAGCCACAATTGTACCAAAGTGTGAGGTTGTAAACCTTGGTCGTCAGATTGAGAAGACCACAACCGGTCATCCTATAGAGGTATTCTTCTATGTAGATACTGCAGGTGGTGGAAGGGAGTTTGAGGCTTCCACTGTAATAGATGAGATTGGTTGTGGTGTTGATGATATTGAGGGAGATGAGTTTGTGCCTGCAACATTTGCTAACTGGGTGCCTAACAATGTGTGTGATGGTGGAGATTCTCTGGTTTATGACCTTCTCTTTATTGTGAAACTGAACAAGGTTGGTCCTGATAACTCCGACCACTGTCCTTACAATGACACAGTGAAAATTCAGGTGGTTTCCCTCTGGAGTCATGATGCAGCCGTGAGGGAGATAACATCCCCAGAGGTTACCAGAGAGCCCGATACAGTGGATATAAGTCCTGGAGAGAGCTTCACTCCCGCTGCAATTATAGCCAATACTGGTTACTATGCAGAACCTTATGGAGGTGCAAGATTTGCAGTGACATGTGAGATAAAGCGGGTTTCCTCTGGTGATATAGTTTATCACTCTGATGTTACAATAGACTTCCTCAACTGGAGAGGAAATGATGTTGGTGACCCATGGACGATGGAGGTTGTATTCCCGACTTCCTGGACTGTGCCTGATGAGGAGTATTATAGGATGGAGGTAAGGGTTGAGCTTGATAACGACCAGTGTGCATTGAACAATGCAAAGATAGTGCATATCAATCCACCTGTTGGTATAGAGGAGACCTTGCCTGAGAGGTTTGAGCTTTCAGCGGTTAAGCCCAATCCATTTATGGAGAATGCCTTGGTTGAGTTTGCGGTTCCATATAAGGCATTTGTATCTCTGAAGGTTTACGATGCATCTGGTAAGGTGGTTAAGGTTCTTCACAATGGGGATGCCCAGGCTGGATATCACCGGATTGTATGGGATGGAAGAGATGACAATGGAAGAATGCTTCCTGCAGGAATATACTTCATAAGAATGGAGAGCAAAGAGTTCAGAACCACTCGGAAGGTTATTCTTGCAAGGTAAGAAGAAATCCTTAAACAGGGCAGGGAGGATTTTTTCCTCCCTGCTTTTTTTTTAGGAAGTGATACTCTTTCTTATTATAAGGGCTATCCCCAGTTGGTGGGGAGGTGGGGGAGAGGTAAATGGTTATTACTGGGGTTTCACGGATAACGATGCTCCCTCAATATGTACTGACCCAATTACTGGGGATAGGGTAGGAGGACCTTCTATCTTTATCAATGTAGCCGAAGAGTATGATAAGGGGAATGCAGTAATGCTTCCCCCCACAACAGATGAACCTATACCTTTTGAACTTCCGGAAAAGTTTTATTTTTTTGGTTGTTGGTATGATAAGGGAGATATTTTATATATATCCCCTGATGGATGGATTGCATTTGACGATGGGGAGGTTGCATCCTTTGGGAGTATAGGCGACCCTAATCCTCCAAATGCTTTAATGGCTCCATTATGGCATGATTTTAAGGCAGATGCAGAAGAGGGTCCTGAAGGGAGAATACTTGTTTATTATGATGATGTAACTAAACTATTTATTATAGAGTGGGATAGTGTTTATAGTGAGATAGACTCAAACATTTTGTGTACCTTTCAAGTAATGCTTTATCTTGGAGATTCTGAGAAACTTGTCTCATATGCTGGATGTGGGGTTATATATTCCACTCATTTCATAGATTTTGTTTATTTGCCTACAAATCAATTCTATTCACCTTATAACTATATCAGCGAAAACCAAACCGGTTCTGTATCCATTGGGATAGAGAGTGAAGGGGCTCTTCATTATCTGGATGTTCCGGTTGAGGATATTTTTGAAGGTTTAACTGCAAGTGAACACCAGAGTTTGAGATTTGTATACCGCAGAATTTTTAAAAAGGACTTGGCAGCTTTTGAGATCATTGCTCCGGATCAGATTGTATTAAGGTATACTCCCTTTTCGCCGGTTGTAGTGGTTGCAAACTTAGGGAAAACTCTTGCAAACAGTTATGGAGTTACCCTTACCATTATTAATATGGATAATATGGAGGAGGTTTATAGTAAAAGTTTTACAAGAACAAATCTCTATTATCCTGGAAGTGGGCATCCATATATGGATACCATTTACTGTGAACCAGTGTGGGAGAATATCGGGGAGATAGGGACAAGATATAAATTAAAACTGGAGGTAACAGGATACGATGATGAATGCCTGGGCAATAATGCATGGGAAGAGGGTTGTAAGGTAGGATGCGATTATACCTTCTTCTATGAAGGTGGACAGTTTTCTATCTGCACAGCCTCTACAGGGGAAGGATATGGGATAACCTATCTTGTGCCAGCAAAGGATGGAGCAGACTCTGCAGCATTGGTCATAGGAGGGGAGGTTTGGGTATATGAGGGAACTGGATGGAGGCTCGAGCCTTGGGACTGTGAGGGAGGATGTGGATTACCCACAAGAAGACTCATATATCCCATAGGGTCAGAGGGAAAGCCAAAAGAGTATGGTCCTTATTGGAATAAGGTTATCTTTAAAAAAGGAAGTTATGGTTATTACGATATAAATGGAGAGAAGGTGGGGGGTTATTGGGAGCAAGGGCAGAATATGTGGCTTGTGTGGAGAGTTACAGGGGAGTTCGGGATAGCTGGACAGCAAATAATATCCAGTGATTTTGACCTCGGTCCTCTTGCAGATAATGGCTGTCTTCCCAGAGGGAATGAAGACGGAATTATTCACCGCTCAGCATACTATGATGGAACCAGTTGGTATTGGTGGTACTCTTATGAGGATATATTCGGTTATACTCACTCCTGGGGAAGTCACACCATAATGATAAAGATAATTTCGCATCTTGGATTGAAGTACCCTCCGGTTCCCCCTGCCTATTATGAAAGGGCTCACGATATTGCAATAAAGGAGATTGTTACTCCATTTACGAATTATGTGGAAGCAGGCAAGTTGATAGTTCCTCAGTGTGAAGTGGTAAACTTAGGAAGGCAGGAGGAAAAAAGCACCACCGCATCTCCCATAGAGGTTTTTTTATGGGTGGATACTGCAGGAGGAGGAAGAGAATATACTCATTCTACTACAATAGAGCGTTTAGGATATGGAGGTACCTCCTCAGATGATCCAGATATGTTGGTGGTGTCCTTTAAGAATTGGGTGCCTTCCTGTAAATGTACTCCAGAAGAAGACTCCCTTTCTTATTTGCTCACTTACATTACAAAACTGAACAAGGTGGGTCCTGATAACTCCGACCACTGTCCTTACAATGACACAGTGAGAGTTGAGGTGGTTTCCCTCTGGAGTCATGATGCAGCCGTGAGGAAAATAACATCCCCAAAGGTTACCAGAGAGCCCGATACAGTGGATATCAGTCCTGGAGAGAGCTTCACTCCCGCTGCAATTATAGCCAATACTGGTTACTATGCAGAACCTTATGGAGGTGCAAGATTTGCAGTGACATGTGAGATAAAGCGGGTTTCCTCTGGTGATATAGTTTATCACTCTGATGTTACAATAGACTTCCTCAACTGGAGAGGAAATGATGTTGGTGACCCATGGACGATGGAGGTTGTATTCCCGACTTCCTGGACTGTGCCTGATGAGGAGTATTATAGGATGGAGGTAAGGGTTGAGCTTGATAACGACCAGTGTGCATTGAACAATGCAAAGATAGTGCATATCAATCCACCTGTTGGTATAGAGGAGACCTTGCCTGAGAGGTTTGAGCTTTCAGCGGTTAAGCCCAATCCATTTATGGAGAATGCCTTGGTTGAGTTTGCGGTTCCATATAAGGCATTTGTATCTCTGAAGGTTTACGATGCATCTGGTAAGGTGGTTAAGGTTCTTCACAATGGGGATGCCCAGGCTGGATATCACCGGATTGTATGGGATGGAAGAGATGACAATGGAAGAATGCTTCCTGCAGGAATATACTTCATAAGAATGGAGACATTTAAACTTTCTTTAACTAAAAAACTCGTCGTTTCTCGGAAATAATTAATCTTGAAAGGAGGAAAGATGAGAAAGTGGACGATTATAATTTTCTGGATTGCAGGGGTTTATTGTTCTTTGCCTTTTATAAAAAAGGAGGAGAGCAGGCTTTACAGTAAGCTATTATACTATTGTAAGAAAGACTCGTCCTTAGAAGCCATAGAGATGTACGTTAAACTGCTTGAGATAGATGAAGACCAAGATAAGATAAACAATCCTTTTGTGAGAGTAAAAATTGCTTCCTATTTAGAGCTTCCTCCATATAAGATTGAAAAATTTAATGGAGATTCTGCGGTGGGATTGTTTTCCCCCACATTTTCACATGATTCCAAACTGATTACCGGAACAAAGAGGTTTCCTCCTTTGGGTAGAAAGGGAAGCGCTCTTTACATATTTGACTTTAAAACAAAAAAGTTTCTATATTCCTTTTCCTTGGATACCATACAGATATTATATGGATTTGCTTGGACTAAAGATACTCTTTTTATAGTTGGAAGAGAAAAGAAAGACAGTATAAGGAATTTCTACCGAGTAGTTAAAGAGGGGGATATTTTCCATGTGAAAAGGGTCCCTTGTGAGCAGAGAATTCAAAAAGGATTTTTTGATATTTATAAGGATAATTTTATTATTTTTGAGGGAGTAAAAGAGGGAGAATGGCATAGAGACTTATACATGCTTAATATGAGTAATGGTGAAGTAACAAGACTTACAAATGATATATTTTTAGAGGCTACCCCTAAAATTGAAGGAGATAAATTGATATTTTTTAGTAACACCGGAGGTTTCAGTTTTGATATTTTTATGGCAGATATAACACCTAAGGGGCTTCGAAATGTTCATCCCTTGACCAAGACCTATTCCGATGAATACTTTCCCTCCATTGATAGTCAGAAAGAAAAGATTATATTTTCAACCGAGTATCAAGTTTTTCTAAAGAGTCTTAAAAGTAAGGAAGATTTTCCTCTTAGACTTACCTTTGAAAAAATGTGCAGTTTTAGGATGGGAGATTTATCAAGTAATGGAAGATATGTTATTTTGGAAGGTTTATGTAAAAAGCCCCAATTTTATATAATAGATTTGGGATCTCCGATTCCATTATCTCTTTTAAAGAGAAAACTTTTAAAAGGAGGAAAAAAATGAAAAACAAAATGAAGTATGTAACATTCTTGATATTGGGCAGTGTTATAATAACTGCATGTTCATTTCTGTATCAAAGGAGAGAGGTTTCTACTGAAGAGGAGGTGATGCAGAAATGGATATTTGATCAGGCGAAAATAAGCTCAATTAAAATAGAAGGTAAGTTTGCTTTACTTCAGGGCATGGATAGAACCGTAAAGGAAAGGTTAAATTTTGTTTTGTATTATAAGAACGGCGATTATCGGCTTATCTTTGCTGAATATCCAGGAGCACCTACTACCATACTTACTAAAGTGGGTAATCAAGTGGAGCTATACGAAACCGACATTCCCTACTGGATGAGAAAACCTCATTATTTCAATGCTGATGAAGATAGATTGGGAATAGGATTTTCGGCTGAAGAGATTCCTTTGCTATTTTTCCTCTTGAGAGAAAGCCCCCAGGTTGACTCCTTAAAAAAAGAATATAAAAATAGAGTGAGAATATGGAGTGGAAAGAAGAACTTTTATGTTGTTCCTGATAAAAATTTACTTATTTTGTATTCCGGACCTTTTAAAATTAAGTACTCCAAATGGAGAGAAGTAAATGGGTGGGAAAGACCAAAAAGCATAGAGGTGGAAAATTCCAATATCGTTTCTTTTATGGTAGAGAAAGAAGAAATAAAAAATCTCCCCGATACCCTATTTCGTTTCATTATGGAAAGTAAAAGATATTAAGAAATGGAAGTACTTATATTTTGGATTTTTCAGATTGGAGTTTCACTTAGATATGTAGAGAGTATATGTGAAACCGCAGAATGGACAAATATAGAAAGCGATGGTGAATATCTGTATGGTCTTACTCAAAGAGGACTGGAGATAATTACTTTGAACGGGGAAGAGAAGGTTGTAATGGGCATTCCGGGTTTTCCTTCCTCATTAATAGTAACGGATAATAAAGTAATGGTTTCTGAAGGGGGGAAAGTTTATTTATTCCACTATAAAAAGAACAAAAATGTCTTTTCTTTACTTCCCGCAGATAGTTTTATCCTTGGGGGAGAAATCAATGAAATAATTAAGGGAAAAGAAAATGATATATATATA
>CAZUTC010000046.1:0-11746 GCA_964623485.1 uncultured bacterium
AGTATGTAAAAAAATTAAAAGAGGGTTGGGATGTGGTTGGATTTTCATTCTTCACCAATGAAATACCCGAGGTACTAAAAATGGTGGAGGAGGCAAGGAAAAGAGGGGTTCAGGAGGTATGGGCAGGTAATTACGGAGCCTTAACCCCGGGAATAGAAGGATATTTTGATAAGATATTTATAGGATATGCAGAGAATGAAGTAAGAAAAACCCTGGGAGAAAATCCAAAGGAAATAGAACATCCTCCTTTAATCGTTATATTGAGACTGGGGCCTATTAATTTTAAATATAAGCCATTTGGAGTCTTATTTACTCAACGGGGGTGTCCCATAGGGTGTAACTTTTGCCAAACTCCTATTTTCTGCCCCCGACCTTTTAAAATTTCGTTAAACTCCATCGAGAATGTATTAAAGGAGTATAAAAAAAGAGGGATAGAAGAGGTGGTGATTTTGGATGAAAACTTTGGAATCCTTCCTAAACATACCGAATATATTGTAGAGCTCTTAGGGAAGTATGGAGTTTTGTGGTCTGTGATGACAAGGGCAGACTATATACTCAAGAATTTCAATTACTGGATAGAAAATGGATTTATCTCTGGGTTTATAGGAATAGAAAATCTTTCTCCCTTAATTCTTGAAAAAATAGGGAAAAAAGAAGAGATAGAGAAAATAAAAGAATGTGTGAAAAAGATGCATGAGAAAAATAGATACATCATAGGATATTATATAATAGGTTTTGAAAATGAAACAGAGCAGGAAATCCGAGAAAAATTAATAAGGGTATCTTCCTTTCATATAGATTTTAATCAATTATGCATTCTCACTCCTTTACCAAGAACCCCTCTATGGTATGAGATTGATAGAAAATATGGAATATTTGATAGGGACTGGCATCACTGGGATACAAAGCATTTGGTATGGAACCATCCCTATGTTTCTCCATCCAAAATGAGACAACTGCTTTTATGGGGATTTAAAATTTTGAATCCAGCTCTCCGATACTATGAAGGTATTGCAAGATTAACCAGAACTTATCTACATATAAAAGGTTGGGGAGCAGGATGGAGATACCTTTTATGGGATGCCCCCTATCACGCTTTTAAGATAAGAAAGTATGAAAAAAGTTTTATATTCACTAAGCCCTTTTAGGTTAATTCATTACATGGGGATGGCGTTTGGAGGAGTGGTACTTGCATGGGCAAGGATGAATCTAAAACATTTCAACTGGGTTACAGCAGGTATTATTCTTTTAATCGCATTCACCGGATTTGAAGGGGCAAAATTATTAAACGACATTCAGGATATAAAAGGAGACAGAAAATCAAAAAAAGAGAGCCTTATTTCTTTGGGGATAATCTCCTCCAGACAGGCGTTGTTTCTTGGAGGTTCTCTTTCTTTTATCTCGCTTTTTTTATCAATTCTGTTGGGGGTTTGGCCTGCAATTTTTGTCTTTTTAACAATTGTACTCCATCTCTTTTACTCCCTACCCCCTTTCAGGTTGAAAAGACTGCTTTTTTTATCCTCATTTATCCTGGCTACAGAAGCCCTGCTTGCAATGCTTACTGGATACGCTGCTTTAGCACCAAACCCTTTGATATCCTTTCCTAAAAGGATGGCTATCCTTGTACTTTTTACCCTTTCCCTTGCATTCAATACAAAAGATATAAAGGATATTGAAGGGGATAAAGAAGAAGGTATCCAAAATCTCTATACCCTCTTTGGGATTAAAAAAGGTAAGATAATAAATGCAGTTCTGGTATTGATAGCCTATTTTTCCACCCCATTTATCATAGGCTATCCACCCATTGCCCTTGCTGCAATTCCAGCGGGTATAACTACTGCATGGCTGATTCTTTCAAGGTACTATCGGGAGGAAAAAGTATTTGGAATCTATATTCCATTTGGTCTTTTTATAATGTTTCTGATATATAAAAGGCTCATTTTTTAATTTGACAGGATATGATGTCTAACTATAATTTAGAGAATTATGAAATATTTGGTCATAAAAAGAGTAATTGATTTTACTGGAGCACTTATAGGAATAATCCTCTTATCCCCGGTGCTTATTATAACTGCTCTTTTAATAAAGCTCACATCAAAGGGACCTATTTTTTATAAAAGTAAAAGGGTAGGGAAAGATGGGAAGTTATTTACCATGCTTAAATTTAGGACAATGCATGTAAATGCAGATAGCATAGGTCCAAAATTGACATATAGAAATGACCCAAGAATAACGAAAATAGGAAGATACTTGAGACAACTCAAAATAGATGAACTACCTCAACTATTTAATGTGTTAAAAGGGGAGATGAGTCTCGTGGGTCCAAGACCTGAAGACCCCAAGTATATTGTCCACTATTCTGAAAAACAAAAAGAGATTCTATCCATAAAGCCTGGAATCACAGGACTTGCTCAACTTAAGTATATAAATATAGAATCAATGCTTGACCATAAGAATCTTTCTGAAACATATGTGGAGGAGATCATACCGGAAAAGTATAAACTTAACAGAGAGTATCTCAACAATGCCTCCTTTTCTTTGGATTTGAAGATAATGTTGAATACAATTTTTTCAATATTTAAAACAAAACATAAGATTTAATTTCCTTATTCAAATATGGGTAGAAAATATAAAACCGCAGGTGTAGATATTGAAAAACTCCGTAAGGTAAAAAAGGAGATAAAAAAGTATATAAAACAAACATTTTTTAAAAAACCCCTATGCCCTGGACTTTTTGCCTCTGGAATAGAGATCAAAGGGTTTAAAAATCCTGTAATTGTCGCAACAACGGATGGGGTGGGGACAAAACTTCTCGTAGCAAAGAGAATGGGAGTGTATGATACCATTGGTAAAGACCTGGTAAATCACTCTATAAATGATATCATATCCATAGGGGCAGACCCCCTATTCTTCCAAGATTATATTTCATTTTCTGATATTGAGGAGTGGATAATAAAAGATATAATAAAAGGCATAAGGGATGCATGCAAAAAGGAAAAGGTGGTTCTTGGAGGAGGGGAAACAGCCCAACTCCCCGGGATATATAAAAAAGGTGATTTTGAACTTGCAGGAACAATGATAGGAATTGTAGAAAAGAAAAGAATAATAGATGGAACAAAAATCAGAAAAGGTGATGCGGTGATAGGACTTTTATCAAACGGTCTCCATACAAATGGGTACTCATTGGCAAGAAAAATACTGTTTAAAGAAAAAAAATTAAAACCCATCACTTACATTCCCGAACTTAAATGCACCTTGGGAGAGGAACTCTTAAAGGTCCATAGAAGTTATAGAAAAGAGATAAAGGCGGTGCTTTCCCAATTAAATGGAATCGCCCATATTACCGGAGGAGGCTTCTATGAAAATATCAAAAGAGTCCTCCCTTCACATCTTGACTGTGTAATAGAAGTAAAGTGGGAAATACCTTTTATATTTAAGTTAATCCAGGAGTATGGGAAAGTGGATAGAAAGGAGATGTTTGAAGTTTTTAATATGGGGATAGGAATGGTACTTTTTGTCTCCCAAGATAAAAAAGAGAAAGTTTTAAAGAAAATAAAGGGAGTTGAGATAGGATATGTTAAAACAGGAAAACACCGGGTTATTATCCAATGAGTGAATTTATAAAAAAGGCATTCTATATCCTTGAAAAAGATAAAAGGTATAAACTTCAAGCTTATATATTTACTGTAGAGGCACTGCATTATAAGCTCAAAAAAATAGGAAAGAAGAGACATTTAACTGCAAGAGAACTCCTTGAAGGAATTGTTGAATTGGGAAGAAAAAAATACGGACTTTTGGCATACGAAGTGTTTAAATCATGGGGGTGCAGAAAGACAGATGATTTCGGAGAAATTGTCTTCAATCTCATAGAGATGGGAGAACTCTCCAAAACGGAGGAGGACAAAAAAGAGGATTTTTATAATGTTTTTGACCTAAGGGAGGAGCTTGAAAAGAACTACCGGTTTAAAGAGTAAAATTGAAAAGGAGTTTGAAGGTAAAGGAGAAATTCTCAATAAACTCCCATTTTTTGAAAAAAGAAAGGAACAGAAAGAAATGGCTCTTGCAGTGCTCAATGCACTTGAGGAAAAAGAAGTTTTATTGATAGAGGCTGGAACCGGGGTTGGGAAGAGTTTTGCATACCTTCTACCTTCTATTATCTGGGCGAAGGAGAAAAAGAAAAAGGTAATAGTTTCCACATATACAAAGGTGCTACAATACCAGCTTTACAATAAAGACCTGCCCTTCCTTTATAACGCAATGAACCAACAATTCAAATACGAAGTTTTATTAGGACAGGAAAACTTTGTATGCAAAAGAAAGCTTTCAAAGACTCTTATGGAAGGACTGTTTGATAATCAAAGAGAGAGAAGTATTCTTCAGGAGATAAGAAAATGGGCCGAAGATTCTAAGGGAGTGTTTGAAGAAATCCCTTTTGAAATCCCCGAGGATACGAAGGATAAAATATCAAGAAGCTCTGAAAGCTGTAAAGGAAAGAAATGTCCATATTATTGGGAATGTTTTTATTACGAAAAAAAGAGAAATGCAGAAAAAGCAGAGATTGTGGTGATAAACCATTATCTTTTTTTCTCTAACCTTGCATCCGGTGAGAAGGTGCTTCCTATATTTGATGCATTAATATTTGATGAAGCCCATCACCTTGAAGAAGTGGGAGCATCATTCTTTGGATTCTCCTTCTCCCTTAAAGGGATAGAAAGAGAACTGTACCGACTTTACAACCCCAAAAAGAGGAAAGGATTGTTAAAAGATTTTTTAAAGGACTACCCGTGGATTGAAAATATGATAAAAGAAACCCAGGGGAAGGGAAGAGAATTTTTCTCAAAACTCAAAGAAATAATAGATGATAAAAAAATAATTGAGCGAGATATCTATTTTTCAAGAGAGTTTGTATACTCCCTTGAGAAAATAACAGAAAAAATAAACAAAATAGTTAAGGAAATAGAGGATGAAGATGTGAAGATAGATATAAAAGCCAAAATTCAGAGAATAAAAGATTATGCCCTCAAAATAGAGGAGCTTTCAGAAAACCGAGGTGAAGATGCGGTATATTGGGGAGAAATAAGAAAGGAAAGAGTCTATTTAAATAAGGCTCTTATTGATGTATCTGAGATGTTAAAAAAACATCTTTTTTCTAAGCCCCATCCCTGTATCCTTACCTCTGCAACTCTTACCGTAAAAGGAAGCTTCTCTTTTTTCAAAGAAAGGATAGGTATAGAAAAGGCAAAGGAGTTCATTCTTTCCTCTCCATTTAATTATTCAGAAAGAACCGTAATTTATACCCCCTCTGATATTCCCTTTCCAGATGAAAAAAATTATGAAGAGAAAATCAAAGATAGAATTGAGGAACTGTTGGAGATTACAAAAGGAAGAGGGCTCGTTCTTTTTACGAGTTACTTAACAATGGAGAAGGTATTGTCGAATTTAAATACCAAATATAAGACATTTAAACAAAAGAAAATCCGAAGGAGCCTGCTTCTTGAGAGTTTTCGAGATGATGAGGAGTCGGTCCTTTTCGGGACCAAAAGTTTCTGGGAAGGAATAGATGTCCCAGGAGAATCCTTAATACTTGTCATAATAACCAGACTTCCATTTGATGTACCTGATTCTCCCAGAATAAAAGCGATAGGAGAAAGACTAAAAATGGAAGGGAAAGACCCCTTCATCCATTTTCATCTTCCACTCTCGGTGCTTAGATTCAGACAAGGAGCAGGAAGACTGATGAGGAAAAAGGACGATTTTGGAATAATCGCAATCCTGGATTCAAGGGTTACAAAGAAATCCTATGGGGTTTATTTTTTAGACTCCCTTCCTTTCTCTCCTATTGTGAAATCCATTGAAGAGGTTAAAAACTTTATCCGGGGATTTCTTGAATGAAAGATATTGAGTCATTGGTTGAAAACTGTATCCTTTGCGGACATAGGTGTGGGGTAAATAGGCTTAAAGGAGAAAGGGGGGTATGCAGAGCAGGAAGGTATGCAAAAATATCAAGTTTTGGTCCCCACTTTGGAGAAGAACCTGAACTGGTGGGGAGAAGAGGTTCGGGAACCATATTCTTCTCCTTCTGCAATCTAAAGTGTATGTTTTGTCAAAATTACGAGATAAGTCAGTTTGCAGAAGGAAAAGAGGTAAGCGACGAACAGCTTGCAGAAATAATGCTTTATTTACAAAGGATAGGCTGTGAAAATATAAACCTGGTAAGTCCTACTCATTTTTTGTATCCCATATCAAGAGCAATAGAAATGGCAAGAAAAAAAGGGCTTGTGTTACCCATAGTTTACAACACCGGAGGATACGACTCAGAGGAGGCTATAGATGCCTTAAGGGGAAAGATAGATATATACATGCCGGATGCAAAATATGCAGATAGTAAGCTTGCAGAGGAACTTTCTGGGGCAAAGGACTACCCGGTACTGAATAGAAAGATTTTGAAAAAAATGCACGACCAGGTGGGGGACCTTTTGGTGGAGAACGGAATCGCCATAAAAGGTTTGCTTATAAGACATCTTGTGTTACCCGGATATCTTGAAAACTCCTTTAAAGTTTTAAGTTTTATTGCAAAGGAGATAGGAAAGAATACGTATGTAAACATAATGGACCAATACTATCCTTCTTATAAAGCAAGGGGACATCCTTTTTTGGGGAGAAGGTTACATGTTGAGGAGTATCAAAAGGTGATAGAGTATGCGAGAAAGCTGGGTTTGCATAGAGGTTTTGAGGTGGTGGTCCGATAAGCCGAATTCTGTCTGAGGGTGGTCATTTCTCTTGGCCCAGCGCATTACTGCGGGGCTCATTGCGGTCTACCCGGGGTATTGGGGCGGGCAACCCATCCCCTGCTTGACCTTGCTCTGGGTGGGGTTTGCCGTGCCTTCAGAGGTTACCCTCCGAAGCGGTGGGCTCTTACCCCACCTTTTCACCCTTACCCGAGGGAACCCTCGGGCGGTTTGTTTTCTGTGGCACTTTCCAGGGGTTACCCCCTCCGGGTGTTACCCGGCACCCTGCCCTGCAGAGTTCGGACTTTCCTCCTTTCCAGGCGACCACCTGGACCACCACCCCATTAATTATAAAGCCCATACCCTTTTTGTCAAACAATTCAATCTAAGAATAAAAGGAGTTACTACCCACACCCTTACAAATCTATCCCTCTGTTTTACAGATGAGAAAATCCATTTCTTTACTGCATCAAGGGCTGCCTTATCCAGTTCTCCATTCCCGGAATTTAATTATTTAGGCATCTATTATTCTACCATCGACATCCACAAGAACTTTTATGACTACTTTCCCCTCTATCCCCGCTTTTCGGGCTAATGAAGGATAAACCGGAGAAACCCGATGTATGGGCCGGCTTTTTCTCAACCTTCCAGAACTCAACTGTATCAAGACCCCCCAAGATTCTCAATAGATTTATAAGATTCAATAATATCAGTAAAGGGTAAGGTGGATTGCTCTGCTCTCTCCTTGGGCACTGGAACTGGGATGCGTAAGGGCTGTGGAGTTTGAATCATATGTTCTAATTTCACCGGAACCATTTTAATATCCTCAGTGTCCCAGGGTTTTAATAAAGGAGATGAAACAATATGAAATGCAAGAGCTCCTTTATCAAATAAGACGAAGACTTCAACCTTTTTTAAATTATAGAACCGATCTGGAAAGCGTCAAGTTACTGTAGAATAAAGATGAATGTTATAACTGCTCTTCTTATTCCTTCCCCTTCCCTAAACTTCCACTTTAATAGAGTTTTCTTTATCTCCTCATCCCAGGCAGGGTATCCAGTGCTTTCTAAAATCTCCATAACCGCAAGCACATTCCCCTTTTCATCAACCTGAAATGAAATCTTACATCTGGCTGTAATATACCTCTTTCTTGCCCAAGAAGGATACAAAGGCATATACTTACTCACAATGTCCTTTTCTGTTACTTCTCCCTCAAGCACAAATCTCCGTTTTTTATACTCTTTTAATGCTTTTTTAGAAATCTCCTTTGCTTTAATTCTTGCTGGAGTCATTTCTAACCTTTTTTCAGAAAGTTCTATTGGGGTTTGTGAGGGAAACCCCCTCCCCATTTCTCTTTCTTTTTCCATTACAGGGGCTTGAGCAAGTATCTCCTCTGTAGATATCTGTTTAGAAGGAGCGATTTTAAGAATCTCCCTTTTAAAGGGTTTTTTCTCTTCAAGGGAAATCTCTTCCACTGAGAACGGTGCCTGAAACCGAACCTCCCTTTTCCTTAAGGTTAAGGAAGCCACCTCCTTTTTTGAAATCTTTTCAGGAATAAATGGGGCTTCTCTTTGAATTATCTTCACAGCCTTGGGGCTGTATCTCTCATCATAGAACTCTATGGTCAAGTATTTGGTTTCTTCTTTTTCCGGGGGCTTCAAAAACCCGAACAGAAGAATGGCAAAATGAAGAAAAACAGAGAGCGTGAATCCTATCCATAACTCTTTATTGTTTAAAGTTTCTTTTACTCCCCAAAAAGTATTCTGGACTGCTTTTGAAAAGTTTTTAAAAACAGTCACCAACTTCCTTCTTTTTCCCATTTTAATCGCCTTTTCTATTAAGCTTTCCGGAGGAGAGTAAAAGGAAATCTCTTCTTTTGAAAAATCCATTAATCTAAGCATTTCATGTATTCTTCTACATTCTCTACATTCTTCAAGATGTTTTTTAAACTCCTCTTTCTTTTGATAATCCTTATCAAAAAATCTTTCAAACGGAATATGTGCCATACAGAACCTCCATTATTTCATCTTTTGAAAACTCCTTTTCCATCTTTTCCCTCATATCCTTTAAGATTCGTTTTAAAACATAGTACCCGTTTTCTATTCCTGCTTTATGAGCAGCATCCTTTATCTTTTCACCTTTATAAAATAGCTCCAAAAAATTTTTTTCTTTTCCTTTTAAACTTTCTATATAACCTTCTATAAATTCTTTTATCTTTATTCTTGCAATATCAAACCTATATCCTTCATCTGGATTTCTTTTATTATCAATAAATTCATATTCCAAGGTTTTTCTTTTTTTACTTCTTAAAAAATCTATACAAAGATTAAGAGAAATCTTATAAAGATAGGTGGTAAACTTTGCCTTTTCTTTAAACTCTCTTAATCTCTTAAATCCTTTCTCCCTTATCTTTTTAAATATATAAAGAAACATATCCATTCTCTCATCGTAATCCTGAGCATACTTCACACATAATGAGTAAATTATGTTTGAGTACTTTTTTACGAACTCCTCCCATGCATCTTCATCTCCTTCTATAACATTTCTCAACAACTCTTCCACTAAGAAATAATACCTCATAATGCTTGGAAAGTCAATCCAGGGAGGAATGCCTTTTCCTTGGTAAGGGGGAAAAAGTGCCTTCTTATTATTCAAGCAGAAAGATAAATGTAATTACTGCCCTTCTCAGCAGTAGAGAGGATTTCTTAAATCTCCATTTTTTCAAACTCTTCTTTATCTCCTCGTCCCAGGTAGGATATCCAGTGCTTTTTATAATGGTCATCACAGGCATTACCTCTCCATTTCTATCCACTGAAAACCTTATCTTACAAACAATATTTGTCAAAAGTCTCTGTCTTGCCCAAGAGGGATAAGAGGGTAAAAATTTTGAAATCACATCTTGGGGTGAAATCTCACCTTCAAGGATAAACTTAGATTCTTTATACATCCTCTCCTTTTTCTTCTCTTTATTTTTGAAAATACTTTCTCTTTTAATTTTCTTTATTTTTCCCCTCTTCGCGGTTCTCTGAGAAAGGTGTATATAAGAAAGAGGTAAAACCTCTGAAAACCCTTTCATTTTTTCTTCGATTCCTAAACCTCTTTTCAAATTTATTGGAGATCGGACAAGTATTTCTTCAGTGGACATTCTTATATCTGGATTTATCCTTAAGACATTTTCTCCCAGCAAAGGAGTTGCTCCTTTTTTAAGATTTAAATCATCTATTCTCACCCGCGCCTGAAATCTTGGTTTCTTCTTCATATACAGAGGAGAAAAATCATCCTTTGCAGAACCTGTTCCTGGCATAAATCCTTTATCTCTTTTTATTATCTTTTCTACTTTTGGATTGTATTTTTCATACCCCCACTCTACCACAAATATATTATCTCTGGTTTCTATCTCCTTTCTTCCTTCCTGCATAAAAAGAAAAATAGCCAAAAGATGTAAAATAACTGAAACCAAAAATCCTATGCCAAGTCTCGGGTTTGAGAATGTCTCTTTAACCCCCTTCAGGTTGTTTTTGATACCTTCTTTAAATCCACTCCACCATAAGAAAACTGTTTTTAATTTATACACTAAAAGCATCTTGCACCTCCTTTTATTTGAATTAGACGAAGAATACAGGCATTTTTGAAATAATTAGAAGAAATTACTTTTTGGGGGTACCTTCTTAGGGGATTTTTATAGTTGCTCCAAGCCCTCCTTCAATGAAATCATCTTCATACTGTTTTTTAAACTCTTTTATTGAAATCTCCCCGGTACAATGGGAGGGAGCCACCTTTTTTACGCCCTCTTTTTTAAATACTTTTACAATCTCCTCTGCCTCTTTTTTGCCATATCCTCCTAAGTGAAATCCCCCCATAACAAGATAAATGTCTCTTTTAAACTCTTTTTTTACTTTTTTTATGATTGAGAGAATTCCAGGATGAGCACATCCGGTTATTATAACCAAACCCTGGGGAGAATCCAGCACAAGAGCCTGTTCTTTAATTCCTTTTCCCATTCCTCCGGTGGAATACATCTTTTCGGTTATTTTTTCAAACCCCGAAATCTCTTTATACTTCACTCCCAAGTTTTCCAGCCTTTTCTTAAACCCTTCTGAAAACCCGGTGGGAATTATTACTTCTGCGGATGAATTTATGAAAAGGAATTCGTCAACCCCTCCAACATGGTCGTAATGTTCGTGTGATAAGAAAAGAATGTCAATTTCTTTAGGGTTTATACCCATGTTCTTCATGTTAGAGAGCAAAATTTCTCCATTACTTCCAGTGTCAAAAAGAACCATTAATTTTTCCATTTTTATAACACCTGCAAATCCCCAGAGGGGTTCAAGGTTTTTATTTTCTGTTTTTATATTGTTGAACACAACCTTTATCTCCGTGACTCCTCCTATTAATAGGTGTATCATTTCACTTAATACCTGCTTTTATAATAAATGTATCCTTTATCATTTTTGACTCTTCTATTACGAATGTGTAGTTTTCAAGAAGTTCTTCTACTTCCTCTACACTATAGTATTTTTCATCCACTCCAGTATCTGCTCCTTCCTTCCAGTCTATTATTATAAGTTTACCTTTTGGAGAAAGTATATTTTTTACTGCATTTAAAAATGAGTCCATTCGATCAATATGGTGAAGAGAATAAACAGCATATATCACATCAAAGGTTAATCCCAACTGCTCCACCTCTTCTGCTGTAAGTTTTATACATTCATTGTACTCTGGATATGGGTCTATTCCCACTATCTTTACATTTTTTTTCTCCATTATTTTTTTCATTATGCTTCCGGTACCGCATCCCACATCCAAAACATTTCCCCCGTTTTTTATGTTGGATAAAAGATACTCTAAGATTTTTTCTTCATCCATTCTAAAAAGAACCTTTTCTTTATTACCTTGAGCATAAAAATTTTCCCCGGCATTATCAATTTTATTTCTAAAACCTCTATAGTCAAGTCTCAAAAAATTATTAATAGGTTTTACTTTTATCCGGGTGGGAGACATTCCCACCCGGATATATT
>CAZUTC010000047.1:0-3154 GCA_964623485.1 uncultured bacterium
TGCAAGGGATTTTATGGAGAAGTTTAATACAATACTTTTTGAATGGATGGGTAAAGAATAACCCCTCGCGGCCAAATGTTATGGGATTCTACAAAAACTTGACATTTCATGAAATTTGTGTATTATTTTCAAATTTTTGAAAATGTTAAAAAGGAGGTAAATATGCCTAAGGCAAAAAAAACAACAAAGAAAAAAACAACAAAAAAGAGTGCAAAAAAAACTACAAAGAAAAAGACCGCAAAAAAAACTACAAAGAAAAAGAAAAAATAGTAGTTAGAGTAAAAACAAAGCTCTAAGGAGGTAAAGGAAAAGAAAAGTGAATGAGTGGTGGGGTATTGTACTTTCTTTTGTATATATCTTTTTTATTATTCTTTTGGCGGAGTTTATAAGAAGGATTGCAAAATTCCGCACCTCAATAACAAGAGAGATTGTTCACATAGGTGTTTCCTTATGGGGCATAGGTATATACTTTTTATTCCGCACATGGTGGGGAGTTCTCGTACCTCCTCTCGTATTTTCCGGTATCAATTATCTTTCTTATAGATATGAAATATTTAAAGCAATGGAACTTAAAGGTAACATTGGAACAATTCTTTATCCTCTTTCTCTTTGTATAATTTTCCCCTTCTTCTGGTATATAGGGAATAAAATACCTGCTGTGGCAGGGCTTCTTGTAATGGGGTTTGGTGATGGGTTTGCAGGTATAGTGGGTCAAAAATTCGGTAAACATAGATATAAAATCTTCAACGCTGAAAAAAGCATAGAAGGGAGCATTGCAATGTTTTTATTCTCTTTTTTAGCAGTATTCCTGATTTTTTTGATTTTTAGCCCCTCCTTTACATGGGCTAAGATAATTTCCATCTCGCTTATCACCGCTTTAGCCTCCACTCTTGTGGAGGCGATATCAATTAAAAACTTTGACAACTTGACCGTACCCATCATTGCCTCCCTTATTATATATTTGATGATGAAGTGACATATCTTTATGGAATGCTTTTATCTGTAGCAGTTCTTTTGCCTGGCTTTCTTTTATCCTCTTTAACCTTAAATGGTTTTATAGTAGGAATTTTTGTGGGAACCACTGTATACCGGGGCTTTAAAATAGCTGGATTTGTCATGCTATTCTTTTTCTTTTTTACAGGCTCTATTTTGTCAAAAATAAGAGAGAAAAGGGTCGTGTTATGCTTTGATATGGAGAAGGGAGGAAGAAGAGATGCCTGGCAGGTTCTTGCAAATGGAGGGATTGCATTGGTTGGCTCTGTAATTTATACCTTAGGTATAAAGGAAATGCTTTATCTCTTTACAGGTGCCGTTGCCACTGTCACTGCAGATACCTGGGCAACCGAGATAGGGCTCCTCTCCAAAGCAAAACCCAGATTCATAACAAATTTTAAAAAGGTGGAGCCTGGAATATCCGGAGGAGTTACAGCTTATGGAGTTACTGCAGGAATTGTAGGCGCATCCGTTATAGGAGCAATTGCATTTTTGTTTTTCAAAGAGATTAAAATATTTTTCACCACCATCATCGGTGGGACCGTAGGTTTTATAATGGATAGTATCCTGGGTGCTACTATACAGCGAATAGGATACTGTAATAGATGTAAAAAATTTACAGAAAAATTGATACATGGATGTGGGGAAAGAACAGAAAAAATAAGGGGCACGAATATCATAAATAACGACTGGGTAAATTTCTTAAGTTCCTTATTGGGAGGAGTTTCAGCATTCTTGGTAGCTCTTGGGGTAAAGTAACACCTATGTGGGATTCCAGCCGTATTTGATAAAAGAAAAAAGTTTTTCCTTCTCCTCCTCCGGAAGAGGGGCATAATGGGAAAATTGAATGGTTAAAGAAGCCCTTCCTTGGGAAAGGGACCTCAATACAGTAGCATACCCAAAACTATTTGCAAGAGGAACCTTTGCATGGATTATAACCCCTCCTTTTACCATCTCCATCTTCTCTACCTTTCCCCTCCTTGCATTAATGTCTGTTATTATTCCACCCATGTATTCCTCTGGGGTTACTATCTCCACACTCATTATGGGTTCTAACAGGGTAGGTGATGCTTCATAAAATACCTCCCTGAATGCTTCTGCACCTGCATTTCGGAATGCAAACTCATCTGATTCATTCTCTTTGTACTCTGCATCGAGCAGTAAAACCTTTATATTTGTGACTGGATAACCTGCAAGTATCCCAGCTGAAAATGATTCCTCTATTGCTTTTGCTGATGCATCAGTTAAAAATTTAGGAACCTTTACAGAATCCACCAGATTTAATACCTTTGCTCCCTTTTCCTTTGGTTCCACCCTTATACGTATCTTTGCATAAAGAGGTCTCCCTCCTATTTGCCTCGCGAATGTATATTCTTTTTCAGCCGGGACTGTCACGGTCTCTCTATAAGAAACCTGAGGTTTTCCTACATGTATGGGGACCCTGTGATTTCTCCTCAATCTATCTACAACAATCTCCAAATGAAGTTCCCCCATTCCTGCTATAAGCCTCTGTCCTGTCTCAGGATCATATCTTACATGAAGTGTAGGATCCTCTATCATCATATACTGCAATACCCTTTCCAGTCTTGGTTCCTCCTTCTTTGTAACAGGTTCAATAGCTCGATAAACCACGGGTTCTGGGAACTCCATAGGTTCAAATGCAATTGGGTGTTTCTGGTCAGCAATAGTATACCCTGTTTTTATATCCATTAAACCTGCAACCACCCCTATCTCCCCTGCTTCAAGTTTCTCCACTTCTTCTGTCTTGTCTGCATGAACAAGAAAAAGTTTTAGGATTCTTGAACGCTTCATGGAAGGTATAACCATAACGGTCTTTCCCTTCTCAACAACACCAGAATAAACCCTTACATATGAAAGAAGTCCAAGATGAGGATCTGAAACTATTTTAAAAATAAGTGCAGAAAATGGGGCATCCTTAGAAGGTGGTCTCTCTTCCTCCTGAAGGGTTACGGGGTTTTCTCCTTTTATTGGAGGAATATCCAAGGGTGAGGGTAGATAATCCACCACTGCATCAAGAAGCTTCTGGATACCCTTGTTTTTTAAAGCAGCACCACAAAAAACAGGAACAATCTTCCCCTGAATGGTTAAATTTCTTATGGCTTTCTTTATTCTATCCATGGATATCTTCTTCTCTTCAAAA
>CAZUTC010000047.1:3164-7241 GCA_964623485.1 uncultured bacterium
CTTCAAAAAATAAGGAGAGAATTTCGTCATCATATTCAGAAAGTACATTTAAAAGATTCTCTCGATATTCTTCAACTTTTTTATAATAAGAGGAAGGAATATCAATCGTATGGTATTCTGCCCCTAAGGTTTCCTCCTTCCATACATATGCTTTTTCTTCAATTATATCTATTACCCCTTTGAACTCCTGAGAAACTCCTAAGGGGTATTGAACCGGAAGAGGAGTTTGTTTGAACTTCTTCCTTATCATTTCAATCACATTTTCGAAATCAGCCCCAACCCTATCCATCTTATTCACAAATGCAATTCTGGGGACCCGGTACTTGTCAGCCTGCCTCCAGACAGTTTCCGATTGGGGCTCTACCCCTCCCACTGCACAGAAAACCATCACCACCCCATCCAGAACTTTTAAGGCTCTTTCAACCTCTATTGTAAAATCCACATGGCCTGGAGTGTCTATTATATTTATCCGGTGCTTCCTCCAGTAACAGGTAGTGGCAGCAGATGTAATGGTGATTCCTCTCTCTTTTTCTTGAATCATCCAGTCCATGGTGGCGGAGCCTTCATCTACTTCTCCCATCTTATAAATCTTGCCTGTATAGTAGAGAATCCTTTCTGTTATGGTAGTCTTACCTGCATCTATATGAGCTACTATTCCTATATTTCTAAGTTTTTCAAGTTCCATTACTGGATAATTTCCTTGGTTATCTCCTCAAGAAGCAGAGATGCTTTTCTCACATCCGAGGGAAGGCATATCTTAAGCTCAACCTCCTCTTTTATATCTAAGGGAACAGTAGGATTGGTATTTATAATAGTCAAAGGACCTCTTACCTTTTCTTTAAGCAGTCTATATGCAAATAGTCCAACCTCCACAGATTCTGCATCCACTGGATTAACAAGTATCAGGACTGCTTTACACTTGCCTGCAAAGGTTTCCCAGAGAGTGGCAAAGCTTTTGATCCCAGGGAGTCCGTATAAATTTACAATCACATCCTCTATGTATGCCTTGGAAAAGTTCACCGAACCCTCGGATAAAATGGAAGGAATTTTTGTAGCGCTTTTTATGAAAAGATTCCTTTCTGCCCTATTTTTGCTTATCACCATGATGTTTATGCTTTTTCTCTTTTCCTTTTCTTCTCTTTTTTCCAACTCTATAATACCTTTTTTCTCAAGTTCTTCAAGTAAAACGAGGGTGTTATATTCTGAGAATGGAGAAGCGTTCAAGACCTCTTTAACTCGTTTTTCTCCTTTTTGGGAAATAACTGCTTTTTCCTCTCTTTCCTCCGGAACCTTTTTTACCACCACCACCATATCTTCTTTCCATTTTTCTTTCAGTTTTTCTGCCTCATCTCTTTGTCTTAATATCTCAAGCATTGTCTCTTCGGTGGATGTTTTTATAGTCTCCTCCACCTGGAATGACTCCTGTTTTAGTTCAAAATCTCCTTTATCCCAAGAGAAAATTTCATAAAGTGCATCCATTCCTTTTCTCTTCCCTTTTTCTGCATTTACTATATCCCCTTTCTTTATCCATATCTTTGCAGAGTTACTGTTTTTCTGTATCTCTATAACCGCTGTTTTTTTCCCGTAGTAAAGGAGTTGTAGGAGATCTGTAACTGGTATATCTTCAAGCCTTCCCTTTGTCACTTGGGTTTCCATAGTTTTTCTATATCTTTCGTATCTATCGAGCAGTATCTCTATCCTTGCAAGAAGTTCCTCCGGAGAAAATGGTTTGGTTATGTAATCATCTGCACCCAGTTTTAAGCCTTTAACCCTATCTTCTATATCTCCCAGGGCAGATAGGAATATAAAAGGAATATTTTTATAGTTCTCCTCCTTCCTTACCCTTTCACAAAGTTCAAATCCATCCATTTCGGGCATCATTATATCCGCAATTATTAGATCTGGAGAGCTCTCTCTGAGTTTTTCAAGGGCTTCAATTCCATTACCTGCTTTTATAATTTCATAATTCTTCTTGGAAAGGACTATTTCTATGAGTGCAAGATGGTGAGGGTCGTCCTCAACCACGAGAATCTTCTTCATCTCTCCCACCCGCAGGTAGTGTAAACCAGAACACCGAACCCTCTCCTTCTTTGCTTTGAACTCCTATTTTACCTCCATGAGCTTCAATTATAAGTTTTGAGATTGCAAGGCCAAGTCCCAATCCTTCTCTTTTTCTATCTATTTTTTTGTATTTTTCAAAAATATATGGAATCTTATCTGGAGGTATTCCCGGTCCTTGGTCTTTCACTGATATTTTTATCCACAGTTTGCCATTTTTGTAATACTTACTTTGTTTTACCACCACTTCCTTTTCTCTTGGGCTGTATTTTATGGCATTATCAAGAAGATTTATTATAACTCTTGCGATTCGTTCCTTATCCACCTCTGTATATAAATCCTTATCCTCTATCTCCTCTTTTATCTTAATCTTTTTTTCCTGGGCAACCAGCTCCAGACTTCTTATTGAAATATTTATAAGCTCACTTATCTTTACTCTCTCTTTTTTAAGTTCTATCTTTCTCCTTTCAAGTCTTGAAACCTCCAGCAATTCATTCACCATCTCAAGCAGTCTCATTCCATCCTCTCTTGCATTCACAAGCATATTATAGTATTTTTCTTCCACAGCTCCTGAGATAATCTCTGCAAGCAAGTCAAGAGCTCCCATAATAGATGTAAGAGGAGACCTTAAATCATGAATAACCATGGCGGTGAAATCTGCCTTTGCTTTATCCATCTCCTTTTGAGCGGTGATATCCGAAAAGAAAAGACAGGTACCTACTCTTTCTCCATTATACCCTCCTACCCGGTTTATCTTTAAATTATAGACCCTGTCCTTCACATTTATCTCGGTTTCTTTCTTTTTCTTCTCCATCAATTCCTCTATTTTCTTTATATCTTCTTTGCTCTCAAAAATTTTATCTATTTTTTCTCCTACTTTTATATTAAATCTTTTCTCTGCTTCTTCGTTTAGAATTTCAACCCTCCCTTCTTTATCCAGTAATAACACCGGTTCTGGAATTGCTTCAAGCACCACATCCAGTTTACTCTTCTCCTCTTTAAGTTTTCTAAAAAGGGTCGCATTTTTTACTGCAATGGATATTTGGTTTGCAAAACTTTCAAGGAATTTTATATCCTCCTCGGTATAGGCATTCTCCTTTGTAGATTCGAAGTTTATCACCCCTATAACTCTATTCTCATCCCTTAAGGGAATCGCCACCTCTGAGATAACATCTGCTCTTGCAGGTATATATCTCTTGTCTTTTTTTACATCCGGAACATAAATCGTTTGGTTGTGGAGGGCAGCATGTCCGACAATCCCATTCCCCAGCTTCACTTCATAAAGTTCAAAAGTCTCTGAGATCTGAATTACACTTCCATTTGCAGATCTAATAGGTTTAAACATATCGTTTTCTAAAACAGCCATATCTACGTACTCCGCTATGCCATACTCCCTAACTCTATGGTAAACCAGGTCAAGAATCTTTTCAAGTTCCAAGGTTTTCACAGCTGCATTTGTAATTTCAAGAAGAAGCCTATTTTTGTCCATGTTTTGATATTATCCCTTCTATTTCTTTGTCTATGGTTCGTGTGTTTATAGGCTTAGTTATATATCCATTACATCCGCTTTTTAATGCTTTTTCCTTCTCCTCTGGGGTTGCATAAGCGGTAATTGCAATAATGGTTATATCTTTTAAGTGTTTTTGCCCTCTCATCCACTCAGCCAGTTCATAACCTGAAATCTCAGGAAGTTGTAAGTCAAGAAGAACTGCATCCGGGAGAGTTTTTTCAAGAATCTTCATTGCCTCTTTCCCATCCACTGCTGTTATAACTTCATATCCCTTCATCTCAAGAACAAGTTTTAAAAGTTCGAGATTGTGTTTATCATCTTCAACTAAGAGAACTCTTCTGGACATATTTTTCTATCACCTTTTTAAGTTCTTTTTTTAAATCTTCCTTTTTTATTTCGGTTTTCCTAAAGATAGCCTTTATGTTGGCTCCAAGTTTACTTTTTTCTTCGGGTGTAAGTTCCTTTGCAGTAAATATCACCACAGGTTTTTCTTCTTTGCTCTCCATGAG
>CAZUTC010000047.1:7251-11556 GCA_964623485.1 uncultured bacterium
GTTTCATGACATCAAATCCATCTATATCCGGCATCAAAAGGTCAAGAACAACCAGATCAGGCTTACCTTTTCTTATCTTTTTTATACCTTCTACACCAGAGAATGCCTTATCCACTTCTATTCCTTCTATCTTCAATATCTCTTCCAGAAATTCAACATCTGCTGGATTATCATCTATAACCAGGACTTTTATCTTTTCCTTTTTCTTTGCCAAAGCCTTCTTGACCCTTTCCAAAAGTTCCAATCTTGAAAATGGCTTTACAAGATAGTCTACAGCTCCAAGACTTATCCCAAAACTTTTGTTTTCAACAATAGAGCATACAATTACCGGAATATCTTTTGTTTGGGGGTTCTCTTTTAATCGGTATAGTACCTGCCACCCATCCATATCAGGCATAAGAATATCTAAGGTTATTAGGGCAGGTTTTTTAAGTATCGCCTTTTCCACTGCCTCTTTACCATTTTTTGCTATTATCACTCCGTATCCTGCCTCCTCAAACCATAATCTCATCAATTTCTGAGCAAGGGGATTGTCTTCCACCACAAGGATAGACTGCCCCTTTTCTATTTTTACCTCTTCCTCCTCCTTGGTCTCTACCCTTTCATCATATCTCACCATGGGCAGAAAAACAGTAAACAAGGAACCCTTACCCTCTTTGCTTTCCACATATATCTCTCCTCCTAAAAAATCTACTATTCTTTTCACAAGAGCCAACCCAAGTCCTGTTCCCTCATACTTTCTTGTAGTAGAAAAGTCAAGTTGATGGAACTCTTTAAATATCTCTGGAAGTTCCTTTTCGGGTATACCTATACCTGTATCTTTTACATCTATTCGTATTCTGCCATTATCTTCCTTTATAGAAAAACTTATCTTCCCTTTTTCAGTGAATTTTACTGCATTGCTTAAAAGGTTATCAATGATTTGTAAAAGTTTTTTCTTATCGGTGATTACTATGGGAATTTCTTTATCTATGTAGTATTCAAAAAGAACTCCCTTTCCCTCTGCCTTTGTTTTATAAAGATTTATAGTCTCCATAAAGGCGGTCTTCACATCCACAGGTTCTGCTTCAAGTTCTACAAGACCCGCCTCAAATTTTGAAAGATCAAGTATATCATTTATAAGCCTTAAAAGATGATTTCCAGACCCGTATATTATTTCAATGAAATGTTTCTGCTTTTCAGTAAGTTCTCCAGCAAGTCCATCCAATAAAAGCTCTGAAAATCCTATAATTGAGTTCAGGGGAGTTCTTAACTCATGACTCATGTTTGCAAGAAACCTTGATTTAAGTTTTGAAAGTTCTATTATCTCCTCTGCATTCTTTATCTCTTTTTCTCTTTGCATACTAAATTTTAACAATTTATTTTAAAAAGTCAATATTTTGAGCCCTTCAAAAATAATTTCCAAAATTACATCTCTCACCACAAAGTATTATAAAAACCCACCTCATATACTCCTTCGCGAGAAAATATCCCTCATGGTTTCCATTTAAGCATCAAATTAAAAAGATTAAATAATTTTTAAAATAAAATTTTCTTGACAAAAATATTTTTTTATGTAAAATTTTTATAAAAGAAAATAAAGGAGGAGAAATGAAGAAATATACATTGCTTTTACTCTTTGGCGTTTTACTTTCAAGTTATGCGGAGACGGGAGATGAGGTTTTAGAAAAGGTTGAGGAGACATTACTGGCTCCCAAGGACAGAATTGTGGTTGCAAAACTGGTGCTTGTGGACAAAAATAATAAAAAGAGGATAAGGAAGATAAAGATGTGGCAGAAAGGAAAGGAGAAAAGGCTTGTAAAATTTTTGGAGCCTGCAGATGTAAAGGGAGTAGGGCTGCTTGTTCCTTCCGAAAATGAACTATACCTTTGGATGCCTGCATTTTCAAAGATAAGGAGAATAGCATCTCATGTAAAGCATCAGAGCTTTATGGGAACCGATTTTTCTTATGAAGATATAGGAGAAACAGGTTACAAGGGAAAGTATAAAGCAAAAGTAGAAAAGGAAGAGAAAAAGTATTATGTGTTAAGGCTTACTCCAAAGAAAAAGGATGTTTATTATGGAATGTTAAGAATGTGGGTCTCTAAGGAGAGTTACCTTCCAATAAAGGTGGAGTTTTATTCCAAGAAAAAGAAGCTTCTCAAAGTGATGGAGGCTCAAAAAATAGAAAAAATAGATGGGTTCTGGACCCATGTAAAGATAGAAATGCGTAATATTCAGACTGGACATAAAACCATAATGGAACTTTGTGAAATAAATTACAATACTGGGATAAAAAACAAGTTGTTTACAAAAAGTTATTTAAAAAGAGCAAGATAGGAGGCAGAGATGCTAAGTGTGTGCCTTTTTTTTCTCTTCTTAGGAGGAGAGATAAACCTTGATAGAAGCTTTTACTATACAGACAGCATAAGACCTGTTGATTTTTCTTACCAGGAGCTCTTTTTGAAGGTGGAGTCAGGAAGCGAAGAGTTGGATGTGAAGGCATCCTTTAAGATAAGATTATGGGATAGAGAGTTCCCTCTATCTCTTTATGAACTCTCAAGTTTCTCTGCAATAACCTCTTATGAAATCATCCCCTGGGAGGCTTATGCTACTCTGTATGGTTTTATATTTGAACCCTTGGAGATACGGATAGGAAAGCAGAGAATAGCATGGGGGACTGCAGACAGGTTAAATCACACTGATAACTGGAACCCCCTTGACCTCTCAAATCCTTTTAATTTTGGGGAAAGAATTCCCACAGATGCTCTTTATTCGAGTTATCAGCTAAAGGAGAGTTTCTATCTCTCTTTGGGTTATGAGTTTTCTTTTAAACCTGCTGTTTTCCCAAAGGCAGAATTTTCCTGGGAAGGAAAGAAGAACCTCCCTAAAAATATAAAATACCAAAGCGAGGAAATCCTGCCCCCAGAAAATAAACCTCTTAAGCAACCCTTTGGTGCAAAGTTTGAAGGAAAGGTAAAAGAAGTTGATTTTTCTCTTTCTTATTTCAGAGGATACGACTGTTTATTCATTGCAGATAGTATAGACATATATCCGGTGGATACCTTAGGGAATTTAGGCATGTTTACAAGATACATTTTCCCTTCTTTCAATGTAATAGGATTTGATTTTGCAGGAGAGATATTCTCGGCAGGATTTTGGGGAGAGTTTGCATATTTTATACCAGAGGAGGTATCCCTTGTTCAGGTGATGTATAATCCATATGACTCCTTAACTCCTTTGGTCTCGGATTCTGTGATTTTAAAAGAGCCTTATCTAAAATTCACCCTTGGAACAGATTACACCTTTAAAAATGGAGTGTATCTCAATTTCCAGTGGATGCATGGATTCTTTACAGAAAGAGGTAATGATATAAAGGACTATGCAATTTTAAGCATTGAGAAAAAGTTCTTAGAGGAGAGGGTTAAATTAGGAATAAATACTGGAGGATGCTTAAGTGACATCACAGAAATTAAAGAAAATTTAAGTTATGCATTCATGCCCCAGATTGTATATTATCCATCCGACAATATAGAAATCTCAGCCGGAGTAACGGTTCTGGAAGGTAAGGGAGAGGGATTATTTGCCTTAATGAAGGATATGGATTTCTTCTACTTACGAACAAAAATAAGTTTCTAAGAAAATGAGGAAAATCGCCGAGTTTGTAGTCAAATATCCTGTCATTTGGATAGGTATAACAATTATACTTACTGGGCTTGCAGGAATAGGTTTTACAAATCTTCGGGTGGAAAGCGATATATTGAAGTACCTCCCTCAAGATGACCCAGTGGTTAAAAAGTTCAATGAAATAAGTGAAAAGTTTAAAGGAAGCTATCTTGGGATGGTAATAATAGAGACAGAAAATGTATTCACAACTCAAACCCTTGAAAAGATAAAAGAACTTACCCAGGCATATCAGGAGATAGAAGGGGTAGAAGAGGTTACAAGCCTTGTAAATATAATGGATATAAAAAAAACCGATGAAGGACTGGAGATTACAAACCTCATTGAGGAAATTCCTGAAAACCCTTTAGAACTTAAGGAGCTTAAAAGATATGTTCTTTCCAATGAAATGTATAGAGGAAATATTATTTCAGAGGATGGGAGGTTCACAGCCATCATATGTAGAATAAGAGAAAACGCAGACAAGGCAGAGGTGGCAAGGAAAATAAGAGAAAGAAGCGAAGATATTGCAAAGGGCTATAGGCTTCATTATGCAGGGCTTCCCTTACAGGTTCTCTTTATAGAGGAACTGGTAAAAACCGAGATTTTCAGATTAATTCCCATAGCCATCGTAGTACTGCTTTTGGTTCTTGGATTTATGTT
>CAZUTC010000048.1:0-9837 GCA_964623485.1 uncultured bacterium
GGTGCTGATAAAGTGATACATGTAAAATCTCCTGAACTTTCTCATTTTCTTGTGGAACCTTATACCGAAGTGCTTTATCAATTAATAAAAGAGAGAAAACCCGAGATATTTCTCGGAGGAGCTACTGTAATAGGAAGAAGTCTCTTATCCAGACTTGCAGTGAAACTTAAAACAGGTCTTACCGCGGACTGCACTGGACTGGATGTAGATCCTCAAACAAGAAACCTCATCCAAACAAGACCCGCCTTTGGAGGAAATATAATGGCAACCATTATCACTCCGAACCACAGACCTCAAATGGCAACGGTAAGACCAAAGGTTTTCAAACCTCTGGATGAAGAAAATAGAGATGGAGAGATAGAGGTAATAGAAAGAAAAAATCTAAAAAACAGGGTAAAGTTTCTTGGTTTTGAAATAGATATCTCCCAGAAAGTAAATATTGCAGAAGCAGATATAATTGTTTCTGGTGGAAGAGGGCTTGGAGGACCCGAAAATTTTAAACTGCTGGAAGAACTGGCAGAATTACTGGGAGGAGCTGTGGGAGCATCAAGAGCAGCCGTAGATGCAGGCTGGATCCCTTACTCCCATCAGGTTGGACAAACCGGAAGAACCGTCTCTCCCAAACTATACATAGCAGTGGGGATATCAGGAGCTATCCAACACCTTGTGGGTATGCAGTCCTCAGATTTTATAATCGCAATAAACAAAGACCCAGATGCTCCAATTTTTAAAATAGCAGATTTGGGCATTGTAGGGGATCTTTTTGAAGTCATTCCAAAATTAATAGAAGAAATAAAAAAAGAAAAAGGCTCCTCATAGGAATTGTAGGACAAGCAGGAGCAGGAAAAACTGAAGTAGCCAATATGTTTAAATCCTTAGGGGCAAAAGTAATAAATGCAGATGAACTGGGATGGAGAATTTTAAAACATAAAAAAATAAAGGAAAAACTTACAAATATCTTTGGAAAAGGAATTATTAAAAATGGGAAAATAGAAAGAAAAAAACTGGGAGAGATCGTATTTTTAAATTCCAAAAAACTCCATAAGCTTAATGAAGTTGTTCATCCTCCATTGCTTTCTTTATTAAAAAAAGAAATCAAAAATAAAAGAGGAATGGTTGTAGTTGATGCAGCCTTGATTTTTGATTGGGGTATAGAGAACTGGTTTGATTATTTAATCTTAGTAAAGGCAGAAAAAAACAAAAAGATAGAAAGACTTTTAAAAAAGGGGGAGCGGATGGAGAAAATCCTCTCCAAGCTTTCTATTCAGAAAAAAGATGAGGAACTGGAAAAATATGTAGACATTGTTATAGAAAACAATCAAAGCCTTGAAGAGTTAAATGATAAAGTTAAAAAAGCATACCAGATAATTAAAGAAAAACTGGATTAGTATCCGTACCCTGTTCTCTCCCATACTCTGGAAGGGACAAGATGAGTCTTATTTCTCTTTCTCATAAGTTCTATATACTTTTTGTAGTTTTGAATTGCTTCTTGTTTTTCTTTTTGCTCCCATAATGCATCTGCAATGTTTAAATAGGCTACAACCCTACCAGGAGCAATCTCCAGCACATTCCTTAAAATATCCACTGCCTCCTTAAATCTACCATCCTGTCCTAAGAAAAACGCATAATTATTTAATATCTCCACATACTCTTTAATCTCCATATACTCACTCCATTCACTTTGATGATACTCTTCTACATTATAAAAAAATGGATAATCTAAATATTCTTCTTCAAAGACCTTCTCCATTAATCTAATTGCTTTTTTAACATCTTTATTCCGGTACGCTTTAAGGGCAAATTTATGTGCTGCCCTTAGAAATTTAACAGCCATCTCGCAAGAATTGTAATAATGTTCTGGATATAAAATCAACTCAAGTTCTTTTAGGGCTTTCTCAATTTCTCCACGGTTAAGAAAAACATCTATCTTCTTTAATGACTCCAAAGATGGGTCTTCTGTGGTTTCATTTATAAGAATCAATCCCTTCTTTTTATCCCACTGATACTCTGCTATGAACTTTAAGGTAGAGAAGGAAGCTTCGGATGAAATAATTACTTTATTGTTTTCACAAAAAACAAATGATTTAGCAGGATTGAACGGCTGGTTATATTTAACCTTACCTAAATTTATCCATTCACCCTCTTTCGTTCTTCCAATAAGCAAAAGAAGTTTTGGTGGATCGGGATAATCAGGAACCACTGCTAAATAAAGGGAGCAAAGAGATGGAATATTTGGAGAAAACTCCTCCAGAGAATAAAGTATTACTTTGGAGGAATCCTCTCCCACCCATTTTTTAATTTCTAAAGGAACATCTTGGGTAAAGAGATTAAATATCACTAACATACATAATTCTATTCAAAAACTCAAAAAATTCAATCTTTCAGAATAATTCTATAAATCCTCCTAATCTATTTTTCTTTGAATAAAGCGGGGAGTATCTTCTCAGTCTTTATAAAACCTCCCCCAGGTTCCTTTTCTGTTGTAAACATAGCATAATTCATCTTGGGATCTATCTCTATTCTCCATCCGAAGACCTCTCCATAAAACTTTTTTGCCAAGTCAAAATCTAAAACTGGAATCTCCAAATGGCAAATATGGTTTTTCATTTCACCTCCTTTTTTAAAGATACACCCGCTTAATTAAAAGTCAACAATAAAGAACTATCAAAAAATCATTGACAATTTAAGAAACTTTTTTATCATTATTGGATGAGAGTATCTATTGTAGGTGCTACTGGATTGGTGGGAGAAAAGATATTAAGGGTTCTGGAGGAAAGAAAATTCCCCATCACAGAGCTTTCTCTTTTTGCTTCTGAAAAAAGTGCTGGAGGAAAAATGATGTTTAATGAAAGAGAAATTCCTATCCAGAAAATTAACGAGAGTTGGTACAAAGAAAAGGATATTGTATTCTTTGCAGTGGAGGCTTCTTTAAGTAGAAAGCTCCTTAAAAATTATAAAGGTAATGCCTGGGTGATAGATAACTCATCTGCATGGAGGCTTGAAAAAGATATACCTTTGGTGGTTCCGGAAGTAAACAAAGATGCATGGGATTTATGTAAAAATAAGATAATAGCAAATCCTAACTGTTCAACAATTCAACTTGTAGTAACTCTTAAACCTCTATGTAGTAAATGGAAAATTAAAAAGGTAATCGTCACCACAATGCAGTCTGTCTCAGGGATGGGTAAAGAGGCAGTAGAAGAGTTAAAATATGAAAACGAGTTTATTGTTCTGGAGAAAAAACCAGAAAAGATATCAATTTTTGAAAAACAAATTGCGGCAAATTTACTGCCAAAAATAGGAGTCTTTGATGAAAACGGTGATTCTGAAGAAGAAAGAAAAATAATGAAAGAAACCAAAAAAATCCTTGGTAGAGAAGATTTTGAAATAATTGCTACATGTGTCCGGGTTCCGGTATTTATAGGACACTCAGAATCAATATATATCCAATTCGAGGAGAATATAGAGTTAAAGGAAGTAAAAAAATTATTTAAAAATACTCCAGGAATTGTATTTTTGGAATACCCGGACTTCCCAACTCCAATAGAAGTTGCCGAAAAAGACGAAGTATTTGTGGGAAGGTTAAGAAAAACAAAAAATGGAATCACATATTGGTGTGTTGCAGATAACCTTAGAAAAGGCGCAGCAACAAATGCAGTTCAAATTGCTGAACTAATTATACAAAAGTGTAAAAATATTGACAAAAAGTGAAATTTGAGTAATATTTAGATGTAATGCCAACCAGAAGAAAATATCACTTAATATTTGATAAAGGTGGGAAAGAGGAGCCTCTAAGAGTATCTTTCAGTCCTTGGGTTTTATGGATTATACTTTCATTGTTTTTATCATTTATAGGCTATGCTTTATTCTCGATTTTCAGGGGAATTCCTTATGAAGTGAATAAAAAACTGTTAATAAAATTAAAACAGGAAAATAAGATTCTCGCTTCAAAATATAAAGAGATAAAGCTAACCTTGGATTCTTTAAGGAATATCTTTGAGAACCTTTCTAAGGAAGATATAAAATTAAGGGTGCTGGTAGGAATAGAGCCTGTACCCAAGGATATAAGAGAGTTCGGAACTGGAGGCGGGATAAAGAAGGATGTTACGATAGAGAAATTAAGAAAAATTAAAAGTCCAAGGGTAAAAGATATAAAAGTTATCAAAGAGGAGCTTGCAAGGCTTAAAAATGCCGCAAGATTTCAAAGGGAGAGTTTTGAAAAATTAAAAAATTTCATAAAAGAAAAAGAGTATATTCTTGATAGAACCCCCTCCATACCACCTTGCAAAGGGGTATTACTTTCAGGATTTGGTTATCGAATAGATCCTTTTACAAAGATGATAAAAATGCATGAGGGAATAGACATAGGAGGTCCTATAGGGACCCCCATTGTCTCTACAGCAGATGGAATAGTAAGTTATACGGGGGTTCAACAGGGTTATGGACTTTGTGTGAAAATAAATCATGGAAGTGGTATTGAAACATTTTATGCCCATCTGTCTGCGATCCTTGTAAAACCTGGTCAACCTATCCGCAGGGGACAGGTGATAGGGTTACTGGGAAATACTGGAAGATCCACAGGACCCCACCTCCATTATGAAGTTAGAATAGGAGGTAAGGCGGTTAATCCAATGTATTTTATGATAGAGTCCCCGGTGATTGTAGATTAGTTATTTACTCTTTATACTTCGGCTCTGCAAAAACCACCTTTCCTGCAGGAGTAGAAATCATTCCTTTTATAATGATATCTATATGCTTTCCTATATATTTCGAGCCATCCTTTACAACCACCTTCATGCCATTTTTTAAGTATCCTATGCCTTCCTTTTCATCCTTTCCTCTTTTTACTATTCGCACGGTCCTCTCATCCCCTGGCTTGCAGGTGGGAGCCAGTTCTTCAAAGAGTTCATCCATATTCACCACTTTTATTCTGTTATCTTGACTTATCTCTTTTTTCCCTGAGATAAAGATTAAGCATTTTTTTCTCTTTGCAAATTTTAAAATCTTCTCTTTATCTTTTACAAATTCTTCTTCCTTAACCTTAATATTTTCACACTCCTTCAGTCTTCTTATATTTTTTAAAACATTCTCATCCTCTACTTTTGGAATATAAACATTTCCTTCTATTATTCCTTTCTTGAAAAGGATAATAACTCTTCCATCTTTTAAAGCATTCTCTTCTATTATAAAATTTCTCTTTTTTCCAAACATCCTTACCTCCTTTCTCACACATAACTTACTGCTTCCTCTATTCTCCTTACTCTCACAATTTCTATCTCGGTCTTTTTAACATTTGCTTTAAAGGGCACCATAGCCTTCTTAAATCCTATCCTTTCTGCTTCCTTCAACCTCTTCTCTATCAAAGGTACGCTTCTTATTTCCCCTCCAAGCCCAACCTCACCTAAAACAACCATTTTTTCTTTTATGGGTTGGTTTTTTACTGAAGATGCTACAGCTAAAGAAACTGCAAGGTCTGCAGCAGGTTCTTCAATTGAGATTCCTCCTGCCACATTTATATATGTGTCTGAATCTCTTGTTGATATCCCCGCCCTTTTATCAAGAACCGCAAGAAGCATAGCAAGTCTTAACTTTGAAAATCCAGTGGTAACCCGTTGGGGATAAGAGAAAAAGGCAAGGGATGTAAGAGCCTGTATCTCAACCACAAGGGGTCTTGTCCCCTCTATAACAACTGTGGCAATACTACCTGGTATTTCTTCCATTATATCCGATACAAAAAACATAGAAGGATTTTTTATCTCAACCAGACCTTTTTCGGTCATTTCAAATATTCCTATCTCATTTGTAGAACCGAATCTATTTTTGGTACACCGTAGTATTCGGTACTGTTGATATTTATCTCCTTCAAAGTATAAAACCGTATCCACTATATGCTCTAAGGTCTTTGGTCCTGCTATATCTCCATACTTTGTGACATGTCCTATTAAGAGTGTAGCTATTCCTTCCTCCTTTGAAATCCTTTGAATTCTTGCTGAAATTTCTCTCACCTGTCCCACACTTCCCGGTGCGGTATCCAGTTTTTCAGTATAAAGAGTCTGAATGGAATCCATAACCAAAAAAGAAGGTAAAACATCTTGTAATACCTCTTCAATATCCTCTAAGCATGTTTCTGAGAGCACCATAATCCCATCCTTTGTGGCACCTATTCTTTCTGCCCTCATTCTAATCTGTTCGAGAGATTCCTCCCCTGAAACATAAAGTACTTTTTCTGCATTGCATATTTGGGATGCTATTTGTAAGGCAAGTGTTGATTTTCCTATTCCGGGGTCACCTCCCAAAAGAATAAGGGAGCCCTTCACAACCCCCCCTCCCAGAACCCTGTCAAGTTCTGAAATGCGAGTTCTTATTCTTTGCCTTTCTGCAGAACCAATATCAGTTAAAATAAGAGGTTTACTTTTTTCCTTAACTACTCTTTTCTTTTTCTTTTCCACTATCTCCTCCACAAATGAGTTCCAGGCTCCACAGTTAGGGCATCTTCCAAGCCATTTTGGTGTCCGGTATCCACACTGCTGACAAGTGTATATACTTTTTCTCATTTTGAAAAGACCTTAATAGTCGGTTTTGTATACTTTTCAGGATTTTTTCTTATCTCTATTATAAGCTCCTTTATCTCTTTAAGGACATCCATTATACTTTGATATACAGAGTCCTCTTTTATAATTCTTCCCATCGTGCCCTTTTCCCCTATTTTCATAAGTCTATTTATTTCTAAAGACAAGGTATCTACTCTTTTAATAACCTGCCTTAAGTCTTCTCCGGTCTGAGAGAATTTTTTAATGGCTGTTATGGTCTCATTTTTTATATCAAGAATCGCATCCTTTAAAGCTGTATCCAACCTTTCCACCCTTAATCTCTCCAATATATTCTCCAATTGTAGTATTGCTCTTTGCACTCCAGAAAGAGAGTAATCATCCAGATACTCACCTACGAAGAAGGAATCCGGAGACATAAGCCTTTTCTTTTTTCCCAACACTATCTTTACATATTTTTCCCCTGAAAAAAGTGACCTTGTTTTTAAAAAAATCTTTGAATCCATGGGAAGAAAAACGTCCCTATCTATATCTAAGTATACCAAAACGTAGTTCTTACAAAGCCGTATCCCAGAAACCTTTCCTTTTACAACCCCTGCAATATCCACAGGGTCTCCTTCTCTTAACCCCCCCACATCATTAAACTTCACTTTCACCCGATATGTGGAGGTGGTTTTTAAAAATCCTTTAAGCCATGCTATTCCAAAAAAGAGTATAAGTATCCCTACAAAAAGAAAGAGACCTGCAAGTATCTCTCTTTTTCTTTCCTCAGTCATAAAGCTCCCATACTCTTTTTTTATCCTCCACAGGGATTAACTTTCCATACTTTAGAAAGAATATCTTTTTCCCTAACTTTCTTACCAGGGAGAGGTCATGGGTTACAATAATGGAGGTTATTTTTCTTTCTGTATTTAATTTTTCAATCAGGTCTTCTATTTTTTGAGCAATTTTGGGATCAAGACCTGTAGTGGGTTCATCATAAAATATATGATCCGGGTTTAATGCAATTACCCTTGCAATTACCACAAGCTTTTTCATTCCCCCGGAAAGTTGTTCCGGGAACATTCTTGCAACATTCTCTTCAAGCCCCACATCCTGGAGTGCAGAAAGTACTCTGTTTTTTATCTCCTCTCCGGCAAGTCCTTGCTCCTCCAGTCCAAGAGATAAATTTTTATATACTGTGAAGGAATCAAACAGTGCAGAGAGCTGGAAAACAAACCCTATACTTCCTTCTACCTTCACTTCCCCATCAAAAGGAATAAGTCCGGTGATTGACTTTAAAAGAACTGTTTTTCCACTTCCAGACTTCCCCAGTATTGCCACTCTCTCCCCATCCTGCACAAAAAAACTCACATTATCCAGGACCTTCTTGTCATTAAATGTAACAGAAAGTCTATTAACTCTTATCATCTGAAAACTAAAAATGCAACCAGAAAATCAAAAACAAGTATTAAGGAGGCTGCTGTAACCACTGCATATGTTGTGGATCTACCCACTGCTTCGGCTCCGTAACCAGTATTCATCCCGTAGTAAGCTGCAGAAGATGTTATAATAAATCCAAAGATAACGGTCTTAAAAAGACCTCCAAATAAGTCTTTTTCTGAAAAAAATCTTTTCATCCCGTATATGAAATCATCTACCCTTACCCCCAGTAAAACAAAGGATGAGACTCCCGCACTTGTTATAGATATGAACTCCGAAAATATCACAAGTATAGGCATTACCAAAATTCCAGCAAAGATAACAGGAAGGGCAAGAAAGTGATAAGGGTTTATTCCAAGAGTCTTTAAAGCATCTATCTGTTCGGTTATCTTCATGGTTCCTATTTCGGCTGCCACAAAGGCTCCTATCTTTCCTCCCACCACCAGAGAGATAACTACTGGAGCCAGTTCTATCATAATTGTCCTGGTAGATGTTACCCCCACAAAAAAGGAGGGGATTCCTTCTCCCATTTGATAGTATGTCTGAAGAGCAGTAACTATTCCCACAAATAGAGAGGTAAACGCTGCTATTGGAAGCGACAAAAGCCCAAGTCTATAAATTTCTTTTGCAAAAAGAGAAGGTCTTTTAAAAATATAGGGAATCCCTGAAAAACTTTTAAAAAGAAAAATAGCAAACTTGCCCAACTCCCTTATCACTCAGAAGCCTCTTGAATAATCTCTTCTTCGGCTGCCAACGGGGAGAGATTTTCAAACCTCGTAAAATCAGTAAGAAATGCAAGTTGAAAACGTCCAGTGGGTCCGTTTCTCTGTTTTGCTATATGTATCTCTGCTACTGGAGAATTGGGTGGGTCCCTATGGATAAATATAACCACATCTGCATCCTGCTCTATTGCCCCTGATTCTCTCAAATCTGCCAGCCTTGGTTTTTTATCCTCCCTATGTTCGGGTCTTCTGGATAATTGAGAAATAGTTACAACTGGAATATTTAGCTCCTTGGCAAGAGACTTTAAAGACCTGGATATCTCTGCTATCTCCTGTTGTCTATTCATCTGACCTTTTACCTTTGGACCTTCTATAAGCTGCATATAATCAATAAAAACCATCCCTATATTTTTTTCTGATTTCAATCTTCTTGTTTTTGCCTTAAGCTCAAGTGCTGAGATTGGGGATGAATCATCTATGTATATTTCCAGTTGATGTAAGGTATTCATCGCCTCTGCAAGTCTTGTAAAGTCCTCTCCTCTCAATCTACCCTTTCTTAATGACTGCATATTTATTCTTGCCTCTGAACATATCATCCTCTCCACCACAGCCTCCTTTGTCATCTCTATACTGAATATCCCCACCGGAACTCCATAATCCTTTGCAGCATTTACTGCTATGTTAAGAGCCAACGCAGTTTTTCCCATTGCAGGTCTTCCTGCCACTATTATAAAATCTCCTCTTTGAAAACCGGAGGTAAGTTCGTCCAGCTTTATATATCCGGTTCCAATTCCTGTTATCTCCACCCTTCTCTCTCTTAAACTTTCTATACGATGCATGGTCTTTATAAGAATATCCTTTAAGGATACAAACCCGGCTCTTAGCTTTGAATCCTTTATTTCAAATATCATATTCTCTGCTCTATCCAGTAGCTCATCCTCCTCCTCAGAATCATCATAACTCTCATGAATTATTTTTTGAGCTATCTCAATGAGTTTTCTTCTTACCCATTTTCCATATACTATCTTTGCATACTCCTCCACATGCGCAGGGGCAATTACATTTTCTGCAAGTTTTGAAATATAAGAAGCTCCTCCCACTTTTTGGAGTTTCTTTGTCCTTTTGAGTTCCTGAGTCACAGTAAT
>CAZUTC010000048.1:9847-11549 GCA_964623485.1 uncultured bacterium
CAGTAATTATATCCACAGTTCAGTTATTCTCAAAAAGTGATATTATTGCTTTAAAAATTTCTCTATGAGTATTATCATAAAAATACTCTTCCGAAGGTAAATATTCAATAGCTTTTGCTAAAGCATCACTATCTACAAGCATAGCTCCTATCACAGCCATTTCAGCTTCAGCTGAGTTCGGAGGGATTCTATCCTCTGGCATACTCCTTCTCCACCTTCTCTACAAAAGCTCTTGCGAATTTCTCCTTTGGCATCTGCAGAAACTCCTCAACTCTTCCATCCTTGTAGATAAAATAACCCTCTATGTAATCCTTACCTGCACAATGCGAAGGATTGGCAATCATCATATCAAGATTCTTTTCTTTCATTTTTTTTACAGCCCTTTTTATAATCTCCTTTTCTTCAAGAGAGAATCCCACCTTAAATGCCTTTGTATCCTTTATATATTTTAAAATATCTGGAGTTTTTTCCAGCTGAAGTAAGACATATCTTCCTTTATACTTATCTTTTTTTCTTTCAATAACTTTATAATCTGAAACAGCCATGTTCATTATAATTATATCCATTTCCTCAGCCCTTGCAATAATTGAATCTTTTGCATCCTCAGTTCTTTCCACTCTGATGGGATTTAAAAAATAAGGAATCTCATAAGAGGTGTAACCATGTATTACTGTCACCCGGGCTCCTTTTCTAAAAAAACTTTCTGCAATCTTTATTCCCGTAAGTCCTGAAGAGTTATTGGTTATAACTCTTGCGTTATCTATCGGTTCTGCGGTTCTCCCACACGTTATCATTACTTTTTTATCCTTTAAGCCTCCATTTCCCTCAAGAACCCTCATTATTTCCAGATACAATCTGTCAATGGATGGAAGCCTACCCTTACCTTCTTCCCCACATGCCAGTTCCCCTTCCTCCGGGTCTATTATTAAAAACCCTCTTTTTTTAAGCCTCTCTATGTTCTCCATGTTTATTTTATTCTCCCACATTCGGTTGTTCATTGCAGGTGCAATCATAATCGGGAATCTCCTTGCAGCTACAATACATGTCAAAAGGTCATCTGCAATGCCTGCAGAAATCTTCCCTATTATATTAAAAGTAGCAGGGAGTATCACAAGAAGATGAATATTTATCTCGGTATGCAAAAGTGGTCTATTCCACAGGTCTTCACTTACATACACATCTCCATTGGATACCGATTCAAAAACCATTTTTGAGACAAATCTGGTTGCCTCTTCCGTCATTACAACTGAAACCCTGTATCCCTCCTTAACAAGCAGTCTTATTAAGTCTGGAACTTTATAAACTGCTATACTTCCGCATACTCCAAAAACTATGTTTTTTCTATTTCTCATTAAAATCACTTCTTAAGGTTCTTTCAAGAACCTCTTTATATATATTTTTCCCAAAAGCAGAGGAATCTTCCTTAACCTCTTCCATTAATTTTATAAACTCTACAGAAGCAAGGGAAAGAAACTTATATTTATTTTTGAATTTTTTCCATATTTTCTCTAAATCCACATAAATCATTCTTTCCTCCTTTTCACCTCTTACATAATCTTTTATAAAGTATAAATAATCTCCATGAAAAAGTCAAGTTGATGCAGAATTCCATAACATTTTGGCCGCGAAGCTTATTCTTTACCCATCTCTCTAACAAATATCCTAAAGGAGGCAATCTTCTCTTTCTTAAAAAATCTTCAAA
>CAZUTC010000049.1:0-11367 GCA_964623485.1 uncultured bacterium
TCAATTTGACTTTTTAAAAAGAAGGAGTATAATTTCTCTAAATGAAATTACTGGAGTATCAGGCAAAAGAGTTTTTTAAAAAATATAAGATACCTGTCCCAAAAGAGGTTTTGGTGGAGAAAAAAGAGGATGTAAAAGAAGCAGTAAAAGAGACTGGACTTCCATGTGTCATAAAGGCTCAGGTGGGAGTAGGAGGAAGAGGTAAGGCAGGAGGAATAAAAAAGGCATCTTCAGTGGAAGAGGCAGAAAAAACCGCATCCTTCATACTCTCCCATCATATAAAGGGAGAAAAAGTAGAAAAGGTTCTTATTTCAGAGGCTGTGAATATACAGAGAGAGTATTACCTTGGAATCACCATAGACAGAGCTAAAAGGAGTATCGTATTCATGGCATCCTGCGAAGGAGGGGTTGACATTGAAGAAGTAGCAAAAGAAAGCCCGGAAAAAATATTAAAGGTTTATATCGACAGTCTTTTAGGTATAATGCCTTATCAAATAAGAAAGATAGCCTCTTTTCTTGACCGAGAAAATCCAAAACCTTTTGCAGAAATAATACAAAAAATGTATAAAATTTTTGTTGAAAATGACTGCCAGCTTGTGGAAATAAATCCTTTGGTGAAAAGAGAAGAAGGAGTTCTTGCTCTGGATGCAAAGATAATTCTTGATGATAATGGAGTATTAAGGCATCCTGAATTTGAAAAATACAGAGTATTGAAAGAGGAAGAGAAAATAGAGGTAGAGGCAAAAAAGAAAGGATTGTCATATATTAAACTATCAGGAAATGTAGGATGTATTGTTAATGGAGCAGGACTTGCCATGGCAACTATGGATATAATAAAGCATTACGGTGGAGAACCTGCAAATTTCCTGGATGTGGGTGGAAGCTCATCTCCAGAAAAAATGGCAAATGCCATGGAACTTGTTACCCAAGACCCAAATGTAAGAGTAATCTTTGTAAATATATTCGGAGGAATAACAAGATGTGATGATATTGCAAAAGGATTACTTGAAGCCAAGGAAAAACTGGCTCTATCCTGCCCAGTTGTGGTAAGATTAACCGGAACCAATGAGGAGATAGCAAAAAAGATGCTCTCTGGAACCACACTTTATTTTGCAGAGACAATGGCGGAGGGGGCAAAAAGGGCAATAGAACTTGCAGGAAATGGGCAAAGGTGAGGAATGGGAAAAACCCGGCCTGAAACCGGATTTCTATTTATCAACCTTTAAAAAAATTCTCTCAGTAGGTGTTTTAAAAAACAGTGAGAATTTCATAAATAAGGAGGCATATGGCAATTCTTGTAGATGAAAATACAAGAGTTCTTGTGCAGGGAATAACCGGAAGAGATGGAAGTTTTCATGCTAAAAAAATGGCTGAATATGGAACAAAGGTGGTGGGAGGAGTTACCCCTGGTAAAGGAGGAACCAAGGTGGAAGGTTTTTTCGTTTTTGATTCAATGGAGGAGGCTGTAAGAAAAACAGGAGCAAACACATCTGTGATATTTGTCCCTGCGAGATTTGCATATGATGCTATAATAGAAGCAGTAGACTCTGGAGTAAACCTCGTGGTGGTGATAACCGAGGGAATTCCAGTGCTTGATATGATAAGAGTAAAAGATTATATAAAAGATAAAAATGTAAGGATTATAGGTCCCAACTGCCCTGGTTTAATATCTCCTCAAAAAGCAAAGGTGGGAATTCTACCTGTTCAAATATTTAAAAAAGGAAATATTGGGGTAGTCTCAAGATCAGGAACATTAACCTATGAGATAGTGAGTCATATTACAAGAGCAGGATTTGGAGAATCAACATGTGTGGGTATAGGCGGAGACCCGGTGGTAGGCTCCAACTTTCTTGATATACTTAAACTCTTTAATGAAGACCCCCAAACAGAGGCAGTTGTGATTATAGGGGAAATAGGAGGCTCAGATGAGGAGATTGCTGCTGAATGGATAAACAAAAATATGAAAAAACCGGTAGTGGGATTTATCGCAGGTAAAACAGCTCCCTCAGGAAAAAGAATGGGGCATGCAGGAGCAATAATCTCTGGGTCAACGGGAACTGCGGAGGAAAAAATAAAGGCATTTAAAGAAAACAGAATAGAGGTCGCAGAAGAACCAAAAGATGTGGCAGAAATATTGAAAAAAATTGTATGAAGATATTAAGAAAAAAACTGACCCCTCTTGTTACCGAAGAACCAAAGGCTTGGATTTACATATACAAGGAACTGTGTAAAGGGTATGAATGTCAGTTATGCGTATCCTTATGTCCAAAAAGTATCTTAGGGATAGGAAAGGATCTGAAGGTTGAGGTTGTGGATAAAGAAAACTGTATTGCCTGCTTTATATGCGAACTACACTGCCCTGATTTTGCAATCTTTATAGAAAAGAAGAGGTGAAAAGAGAACTTTTATCTGGGAACGAGGCATGCGCTGAAGGAGCCTTAAGGGCGGGAGTAAAGTTCTTCGGGGGTTATCCTATCACCCCCTCCACAGAGATAGCAGAATACATGGCAAAGGAACTTCCAAAAAGGGGGGGTATATTTCTTCAGTTTGAAGATGAAATAGCAAGTATCGTGGCAATTATAGGAGCCTCTGCAGCAGGGATGAAATCAATGACAGCAACCTCGGGACCTGGATTCTCTTTAATGCAGGAAGGTATAGGATATGCCTCCATGATAGAGGTTCCAGTGGTTATTGTGAATGTAATGAGGGGGGGTCCTGCAACAGGACTTCCTACAAAGGGCTCTCAAGCCGATTTTATGCAGGCAAGATGGGGAACCCATGGAGACCATCCGGTATTTGTTAATGCCCCCTCCACCGTGTATGAAGCTTTTGAGTTTACGATAAAGGCTATAGAAGTGGCAGAAAGGCTTCGAATACCAGCAGTGGTTCTTTTAGATGAGTTCATAGGGCATATGAGAGAAATTGTAGAACTTCCGGAAAAAGTAGAAGTTTATTCACGGAAAAAACCAAGGATTTCCCCTGAGGAGTATCTTCATTATGATGATAACAACTCTTACAATGCACCCTATGCAAGCATAGGGGATGGATTTAGGATTCATTTTACTGGACTCCATCATAGAAAGGATGGATTTCCCACCACCGATGACCCAGAATGGATAAAATGGAAAAATGAAAGATTGAGAAGAAAGATAGAGGATAACCGGGCATATCTTGAAGATATCGAAATACTGGGAGAAGGAGAAATAGGGGTTGTGAGTTTTGGTTCTGCTGCAAGAGCATGCCTTGAGGCAAAAAGCATGGCAGAAAAAAAGGGCAAAAAAATACAGGTAATAAGATTAAAAACTCTCTGGCCCTTTCCGGAATTAACATTAGCAAGAATATTAAAGGATAAAAAGGAGATTGCAGTGGTGGAGATGAATGAAGGACAACTGGTTGAAGAAATTAAAAAAACAGTGGATAAAAATAAAAAAATCATAAGTATTGTAAGGAATGATGGGGAGTTTATAACCCCCCAGGAGATAGCGGAACAGTTATGAAAGAACCCATTATTCATGAATATTTAAGACTGGATGATAGGTTTCCCCATGTTTGGTGTCCAGGCTGTGGAATTGGCATTGTCCTTGGAAGTCTCATAAGGGTTATTCATTCTTTAAAAATACCAAAAGAGAAGTTCTGTTTAGTTTCAGGAATAGGGTGTACATCCAGAATGCCTGGATACCTTGATACCGATACATTTCATGTATTACATGGAAGAGCAATTCCTGCTGCAATAGGAATAAAACTTGCTCGACCTGAAATGGAAGTAGTGGTAATAGGAGGGGATGGAGACATCCTGGCAATAGGAGGTAATCACTTTATTCATGCTGCGAGAAGAAACATGGATATGGTAACAATTATAATAAATAATTTTAATTATGGAATGACAGGAGGGCAGTACTCTCCCACCACTCCTGAAGGAGCCTTTGCCACCACTGCTCCCTATGGAATGATAGAGCCCCCTTTTGATGTGGTAAATACTGCCATTGGAGCCGGAGCTCCCTTTGTAGCAAGAACCACAGTTTACCATGTACAACAGCTGGATAGATACATAAAACTTGCCATAGAAAAAAAGGGATTCGGTGTTATTGAGGTTGTGACAAACTGTCCCACCCTCTACGGTAGACTAAATAAAACACCTACACCTGCTCAAATGATGGAGATATTTAAAAAGCAAAGCATCCCAAAAGAGAAGGCAGAAAAAATGAACCCGGAAGAGTTAAAGGATAAAATAGTGATAGGAATATTTCAAGATATAGAAAAGGAAGATTTTGGAGAGAAGTATAAAAAACTTTTGGCAAGGTTAAAAGATGAGGTTTGAAGTAAGGTTATCAGGAAGAGGAGGACAGGGAATGATTGTATCGGGAATAATTCTTGCAGAAGCTTCTGGAATATTCGAAGGGAAAAATGTTACCCAGACCCAGAGTTATGGTCCAGAAGCAAGAGGTGGAGCATCAAAGGCAGAGGTCGTAATATCAGATGGAGAGATCTATTATCCAAAGGCATACAATCCGGATATCCTTGTGTGTATGAGCCAACCTGCATATGAAAAGTACAAAAATAACTTAAAAAAGAATGGCTTTTTAATTGTTGACTCATTTTATGTGAATCCTGATAAGGAAAATGTCATATCTCTCCCAATATCAGAAAAGGCAAGGGAAATTATAGGGAAGGAGATATTTGCAAACATGGTTATGCTGGGGGTACTCTCCTCCATTACAGGCGTTGTAAAACTTGAGTCTCTAAAAAAGGCAGTAGAACACAGGTTTTATAAGAAATTCCTCAATGAAAACTTAAGGGCTCTTGAACTTGGTTTTGAAATGGGGGAAAAATGGAAGAAAGAACACTTCTCTTCATAAAACCAGATATAGTAAAAGAAAAAAAAACAGGGGAAATAATAAAGATTATAGAGGAAAATGGCTTTGAAATAATTGCTGTAAAAAAGGTAAGACTTTCAAAAAAGCAGGCAGAGGAGTTTTATAAGATCCACAAAGGGAAAAATTTTTTTGCTTCCCTTATAGATTATATAACATCAGGGGATATTGTAGTAATGTGTGTAAAAAAGGAGAATGCAGTAAATTCTTTAAGAGAACTGGTGGGAGCAACAGACCCAAATAAGGCTCTTTCCGGAACCATAAGGAAAAGATTTGGTAAAGATATACAGCAGAATGCAGTCCATGCCTCTGCCCCAGCAGAAGACCCGGAGAGGGAAATCCATTTCTTTTTTTCTGAACTTGAGCTTTTATAAAAAAATAGCAGATTTCTTAACATGGTCAAGGGTTTTTATATCTCTTTACTTTTTATACGCCGGAATATTTCTTAAAAGAGACGCCTTTCCTTGGGTTGTAATGCTTGTTTTATACGGATGGCTTTCCGATGCCCTTGATGGAGAATTCGCAAGGGCATCAGGAAAGAAATCCTGGATAGGAGAACATGAGGCATTGGTAGATATATTTTTCGGTACCTTTCTCCTTTTTTATCTTCTCCTTACCAGAATGGTGCCATTCTGGATAGGAGTGTGGGTATTGATTCCTGGAGTATTATTCCTATTTAAAAACTCACTCCATCTGGGTATGCTCTTTATGTCTCTTGTATATTTTATACTTATGTTAAATATATGGTTCTTGGGAAAATGGTGGCTGGTTCCTTACGGACTTTATATTGTTGGAGCCTTGATTTTTAAATGGAGGCGATTTAAGACCCAGGTCCATGAGTTTCTGGGAGGATTTGGTTTATTTAAAAGAGAGGAGAAGGAGAATTCTTATACTTATGAAGAAAAAGAGTGTTAAAAGTGCAAATTTTTTAAGTTTTTTATGTTTTTTTATGAAGTTATAAAATCCTTTTAATTTGTGCATTTTGGCAAATTTTTTGTTCTTTTCTGCGCTCTTGCCAAGATGGTGAACAGATACAACCTCAGGGACAAAATGGATTCTCCAGCCATTTTCTCTAAGTCTTATTGAGAGGTCAAAATCCTCCCAATATAAGAAAAATCTCTCATCAAAACCTTTTATAGATTCAAAGGCTTTTCTTTTTACCATAAGAGCCATTGCCGCTGTTAACTCCACATCTCTTTCTTTTTTTAATTCTTTTTCTTGATAAAAGTATTCCTTTTCTAAGGATGTATTAGGAAAAATCTTTCTTAAAAAACTTGTTCTTCCGAATAAGAAATTTAAAAATCCCTTTTCTTTTCTTACGTTGGGTTGAAGGACCCCAGAGGGATATACAACCTTTCCGGTAACAGCACCTACTTCCTTTTTTCTTCTCAATACTTCAATACATCTTTTAACTCCTTTTTTTTCAAGTAATGAATCGGGGTTTAAAAAAAGTATGTATTTCCCTTGAGATAGGTATGTTCCAGTATTGCATGCCTTTGCAAATCCCTGGTTTCTCGAAAACTTATAATATGTAAATTCAGGATATTTTTTTACTGCAAGTTCAAGACTCTGGTCAGTAGAGGAGTTATCTATAACTATTACTTCATATTCCTTAGGAATTGAGTCAAGACATTTCTTGAGATACTCTTCAGTATTGTAATTGACGATTATTACCGATACTTCAGGCTTTTTTGAACCTTTCAAATCCCAGTTTTAAGACAAGCCAGAAAGCCTGCCATATTATTCTTCTGGAAAGTTTTGAGACCCCCTTTTTTCTATCTCGGAATACAATGGGGATTTCTTTTATTCTTCCTCCTTTTTTCCAAACCCGGAAATCTATCTCTATCTGAAATCCATACCCATCCACCTTTATTGAATCCAAAGGAATCTTCTTTAACATCTCGGTTTTAATACATTTGTATCCCGAGGTCATATCCTTTATTCCTGCTCCAGTAACCACTCTTGCATATAGATTTGCAATAAAACTCAAAAACCACCTGGTTACTGGCCAGTTTTCAATCCTTGCTCCTTTTATATATCGGGAGCCTATCACCATGTCATACTTTTTTAATTCCTTCAAAAATCTGGGAATATCTGCTGGATTGTGGGAAAGGTCTGCATCCATTTCAAATACAAAGGCATAACTATTTTTCATAGCCCATTTAAATCCTTCAATATATGCAGTCCCCAGACCCATCTTTTTCTTCCTTACCACAAGATATATATTTTTGTACTTTTCCTTTAAATTTCTTACAATCTCTGCAGTCCCATCCGGGGAGTTATCATCTATCACCAGGATATCAATACTTTTATCAGTAGAGTTTGTCCGTTCGATCACATGTGCAATATTTTCTGCCTCGTTGTAAGTAGGAATTATAACAAGCCCTTTCATTACAATATTTTATCAATAAATAAAGGATTGTCAATAAATTATCTCCTTTAACAAATAAAATTTTACTTTTCCGTTAGGGTAATAAGTTTTTTTCTTGCTCTCTTAAGATTCTTTTTAGCAGTGGTATGATTGGGATTTATTTTAAGCACTTCATCCCAGTAAAAAATGGCAAGTTTATAGTCTCCTGCAGTATACGCCAATACTCCTTTCATATAGAGATCAGAAACATCCTCCTTGGAAGCTCTTTTTTTCTGTTTTATCTTTAAAAGATACTGGGTAGCAATGTTATTATTTGGTTCTACGAACAGGACGCTTCTAAAATATCCTTCAGCCTTCACATACTCTCCATTTTTATAACTCTCTATTCCCGCTCTATTAAGCTCTGCAACTTTGTTTTTCAATTTTTTATTTGCCTTTTCTAATTTATTTCTGCCCTCGGTAACGATGGATAAGATTCTTGAAGGACAGTTTTTTAGTGTAGAAATATCTTTTAATTTATTTTCCAACCTTCTCATCCTACTCGCAGCAGCCGATAACTTTCCTCCATCAATTAGGGAGTTTATCTTCTTGTTTTCCTCTGCAATGTAAGAAATCAATCTCATAGAAATATTCTCAATATAACTGTTTATTAAAGCAGTATCTGCCCCTTTTTCTTTTGCTTCTTGCCACTTCCTTAAAGCTGCTCCATACTCTCCTTTTACATAAAGCTCGTTACCCTCCTCTATCATTTTAGATACAAGCGTATCCTTTTTAAAGTGTTGCATTAATCCAGTTCTTGCAAGTATTATACACTTATTGATCTCTTCATTTGAAGGGTCAAGTTTATTTGCTTTTTCAAATATAAGCAAGGCATCAAGATAATTTCCTTTATTGTAAAATGTCTTCCCTTCTTTCATCAGGGAGGATAACCCTTCTTGTTTGAGCTTAGCCTTATACTCCCCTATCTTTTCTGCTGCCTCTGTATTGTCAGGATCCCATATTAAAGCTATATCAAGGAGTTCCACTGCTCCTTCATAATCTCCTTTTGCAGCCCTTGCCAATGCATTATTATAAAAGTTGATACTGGTCATTTTTTCCTTTTCTGAAATACCCGGGATTTCTGAGACCTCTATTCTTTCTTTTGAAACAATTGTATATTGAAGAGCCACATCAAACTTTCCACCCACCTCACCAAGACCTGCAAATCCTATATCTATTTGGAACCTTCCTGATGTAATGCCAATACCTCCTCCTATATTTTTTATGTTTACTACACCTGTATCATATCCTACGGAGGTATTCACAAATCCAAGCCTTAAGTGAAGAACATTGTAGAATGCATAACTAATACCAAAACGCAGTTTATTTATTTTATCTTTTAAATATTTCTCATAGGAGGTAGATATAGTTAATCCTCCCTTATTCTGCGGAGAATAAGTTATGCCCCCGATGAATCTTAAAGGAAGAGATGTATTATCTTCTATGAACTTTGGTCCTTTCCCAACATCTTTGATTACACCTGCAAAGTTCACACCTGTATTTTTCAATCTATAATAGATTCCAAAATCAGTTCCAAATCCACCCCCCGTATAATCTCCTATGCTTTCCATAAATAGTTTCATTCCCAGTCCTGCATAAAGGTTGGGATACAGTAGAGTGGATAATGAAGGATGAAGAATCAATGAAAAAGGAGAGAAACTACCTATAACTTTACCATCCTCATCTGTCATATCTTCTTCATGAAAAAACTCTCCATAAATATCCACTGAGAGAGCGAATCGTCTTAAAGGAGAGAACAATTGAACCCTTATGTCTTCTGCATCTATACTTTTATGGGAATAGTAGGTGTATATTGAGGGATAGTTTAATAAAAATCCTATTGCTGGATTGTAAATTATAAAACCAGGTCGGTTAAAACATGCAACAACTGCTCCACCGGTAGAGGAGGATACAGCATCGTAATCAATAAGAAGGTATCTACATCCAGAGCTTATGGGTTGAGGGAATATCGAACCTGCAAATGTTAAAATTATCAGTATTTTCTTCATCTTACCACACCAACCGTTTTTTTATAAATTTTTTCCTCTCCAGAGTCTGGAATAAAGCGAAGGATAAGTATGTATGTTCCGGAGGGAAGAGAAAAAACAGGCAATTCTAACCATTCCACAAATTCTCCGGAATCAAAGTGTTCTTTATAGGAGTAAACTTTTACCCCATCTGGGCTGTACAGCTCAAAATATATAACTCCATTTTTTCTTACTAAAAAGTTGAGATATATTTTATCCAGTTTAGAAGGGTTTGGAAAAACCAAGAGATTCTCTATAACATCCGGAGGAGGAGCTAAAGTAAAAGGAATCTCAAGGTGTGCGGTCTCATTAAAGTTTGATAAACAATCAAAAATCAAAAGCATTTCCCCATCTTGGGTTCCCTGAGTGGGAATATTAAGATATACTATATCTTGGGGCTCTTCAAAAAAATAACTTGATGAACTCACAACCTCTTCCTCCTGAACTATTTCATATCTTATTTCTTTAAATTTTCTTAGCCCTTCAGGATCTATCACTTTAAGTTCTACCCCTATTGTATCCCCAGGTATTTGAGGTTCTTCCTTAACATCATAATTAACCTCAAACTCTTCTCCTGATAAAGTAGTATAAAATATGGATATTCCATAAAATTCAGGAGATATAGCATTTTCATAATTTTTCATTATAAGGAAATATTCAACATATCTATCTCCTTGATGTATACCATTGTACTCTGTGAGATAAAAGATATCTCCTTGAGTAATATAAATGGGATCTATTGTAGACCAATCTACAGCACTGGGATCTGGAGTGGAAAGAGAGGCAATTCTCAGTTCTATTTCGGTATTGGGAGGTACGTTTGCATCCACCTTCACATGGGTATAAAATGCTGAGTCTAACTGAGTATCATAGATGGAAGAAAGAATAGTAGAAAACATGAAGGGTCTGCCTATTTCCATACGTTTAAAAAGTTTATCCTTCCCATCAATAACATAAAGCTCCCCATCAGCTTGGGACATGGAAACTATTTTTTCTACAAAAGGATTTAAAAACCATCCGTAGGGATCCCAGGACTCTCCTTTTTTTGAGAAAAAAACTGTAGTATGTTCAGGTTTTCTGCAAACCCCGGATACAAATATACTCTCTTTTAAAGGGTCATATTCAATGGATAAAAAAGCAGAAAAATCAGGGGAAGAAAAAACTTTGTTCCATTCAAAAATATGCCTCCATACTGCTCCATTGCCTTCTGTATCCTTTCCCACCACAAACAGTGCTTTATCTACATATATTATGTCTTCTATCTCTTCAGCATCAGGAATATTTGTATGTCTCCATACTCCAGCGAAGGGAGCGGATAGGGAGAGTAAAAATACACTGTCCTTCACGAAAGCAGCCAGTTCCTCCTTTAAAGCAGAGTAAACTATTTTCTTAAAAGCTGGAACCTGAGGAGGATTCTTGGTGTCCAGGACCTCCCACCTTTCATAGGGATCCTCTGTGTAAATAATCTGGGGGGTATTATTCAAAGATACTGCTCCGTAAAGAATATTCTCTGCACTGCATAAAGAAGAAACCATCTCCACTTCTGGGAAGTTACACTCTGTCCAAAGCACTCCATCCTCTGAACCATACACTGTTCCATAATTGGAGAAGTTAAATGGAGCATATACTCTATCTTTAAAATAAACTATCTCCCCTATCTCCTGAACATCCTCCACTCCCTCCCAATCTCTCCATTCCCATCCTCCGTCATCCGATACCTTTATTACCTTATTCCCTCCCCTATCGGTTCCTGATATTAAAATCTTGGTAGAGGAAATAGCTTCGATTCTTTCAATGTTGGAGACATTCTCTATATACCCAATTAAAAACCAACCCCAATCACCTATCTTTAACACATTATTATGAAAATAATCCATATTCGTGGACAAAAGAAAAACATCTGGAGAGGTTAAGGTTTCATGCCCTGGCCCTCCGGTCCAATTATCCTGATGCCATTCCAATGAGAAAAGCATAAAGAACAAGTAAAAACTTATCATTTAAAAATATAACATAAATCCATTTATTTGTCAAGTTAATGCAGAATTCCATAACATTTTGG
>CAZUTC010000050.1:0-11232 GCA_964623485.1 uncultured bacterium
ATGTGGTAACCTTCATAAACAATCCCTATCTTCCCTTTGGAGGAATAAAAAAGAGTGGAGTGGGAAGATACCACTCTTACTTTAGCTTTCATAACTTTTGTAATATAAAGGCTGTAATGGTGGATAGAGGAGTATTCAAAAAGGAGTTATACTGGCATATGGATAAGAACCATTTTTCTGGCTACTTACAGGTGTACGAGGGAATCTCATCAAAAAATATTTTAAAACTTTTAAAGGGAATCTGGCAGGTTTTTTTAACTTGACTTTTAAACCCAAAAAAGTAAACTTAAAAAAAGGAGGCTTCATGAAAAATCTATTTCATATGGTATGTATGGGTGCTGTGGTTCTCTTCCTGTTTTCTGGGTGCGTAAAGAAAGAAGGAGCCGGTGAAACAGGTGAGGTGGTAGGGCATCTGGACTTAAACTATGCTTATGGAGTTGCAGTGTCAGGCGACTATGTGTATGTGGCATGTAAGACTAACGGTGTATACGTGGTGGACATCTCGGATGTTTCCTCTCCAGCAGAAGGTGAAAACTTAGCTCCTTCAGGCATTGATGCGAGAAGAGTATTTGTAGATGGTTCCAGATTATATGTGGCAGGATTTGATGCAGGACTTTTCATATACGATATTTCCAATCCTGCAAATCCTTCTTTATTAGGGACATACACTGAAGATACACTTAATGTAAATAATGTGTATGCCTCTGGAGATAAAGCATATGTGGTTGGAGGATATTCTCAAGATGGTGGCATTGTAGTTTTGAATGTCTCAGATCCATCGAATCCCACAGTGGAAGCCCGATACAGAAATGAAAATCCAGAGGAGACAAATCGAGGTTATCAAAGCATCTGGGTGGATGGTAATTATGTGTATGCTGGAACAAATGGTGGATATCTACATATTCTGGAGCTACCCGACCTCACCCTTAAAGGAACATATTACAATCCAGGAACCCCAGGACATGAACCCTGGCTCTGGGATATAACGGTAGCAGAGGGAAAGGCATATCTGGCAGACTGGGGTGCTGGACTTATAGTGGTGGATGTATCAAATCCTGAACAACCCACACAACTCGGTGTTTTCACCGAGGCTACGGATGGTCCAAACTTTTATGGTGTGGTTCTTGATGGAAATACCCTTTATACTGCAAATGGATGGGGTGGTGTAGTTGTCCTGGATGTCTCAGACCCAGCAAACATGAAGATGACACTGGAGGTGAATCCTGAAAACGCCTCCTATCTTGACATAGCCCTTTCAGGTAACTATGTTTTGGTTCCTAACAACGGTTCTCCACAAGGACTGGATATTATAAAAATAAAATAATCTTTCGGCCCGGCTGAGCCGGGCCTCCTATAATTTTTCTTACCAATCACAAGTTTTCTGTCATAGGCCGGGAGTTTGTTACTACCCCATGAAGTAATTATATTCGAGCTTACTTCATCTAATATTAATACCCCGGAACATCGCAAACTTTGCTTTACACCTGAGAAAAATCTAATTTGTAATTCTCTTAATTTGCGATGTCTTCTTAATGTGAGCAAATTGTTAAGTAGATTTCTTCCTATAGCCTATTAAAATAATTTTCTCCCTGGTGATGATCTCTTAGCCCAAATGATCTCCTTTATTGACTTTTTGTTTTTTTAATCTATAATCAAAGGATGAGAAAACCAGTGGCAGCAGGTAATTGGAAAATGAATAAAACAGAGAAGGAAACCGAAGATTTTTTTAAGAAGTTCTTAGCATATTTTAACCCCAAAATTACAGAGAAGGCCGATGTGATATTGTTTCCTCCCCATACATCTCTGGATACGGCAATGAACTACTCTGCATATGGGATTAAGATAGGAGCCCAGAATATACACTGGGAGGATAGAGGAGCATTTACCGGAGAGATATCCGCCGATTTCATCATTGAAAAGGGATGCAGATACGTGATAGTAGGACACTCAGAGAGAAGAAAATACTTTTGCGAAACAGATGAAACAGTGAATAAAAAATTGAAAAAATCCCTTGAAAAAAAACTCATCCCCATTTTTTGCATAGGGGAGACACTTGAAGAAAGAGAAGATAACCGCACCTTCGAAGTTATAAAGAGACAGCTAAAAAAAGGATTTGAGGGAATAGAAAATGTAAAAGAAACGATAATAGCGTATGAACCAGTATGGGCGATAGGGACCGGGAAAAGAGCAGAAGTAAAAGATATAGTAGAGGTTCATTCTTTTATAAGAGATGAGATTTCCAAGATTTATTCAAAGGAACTTGCAGAAAACATGAGAATACTTTATGGAGGAAGTGTAAAACCGGAGAACATTGAAGAACTTATGAAAGAACCAGAAATTGACGGAACACTTGTTGGAGGTGCAAGTCTTGAGGCAGAATTTTTTTATAAAATTGTTGAAGTCACTGCAATGAAAGGAGGAGATTTATGACATATGCTATTATTGTGATTTATGCTATTATATGTTTGTTTCTTATAGGTATAATACTAATACAGCAGAGAACAAGAGGAGGTCTTTCTTCTGTCCTGGGTGGAGGTGGTGGAGCTGCAGAAACCATATTCGGTTCCTCAGGTATTGCCCCAGTGGTCACAAAGGCGACCGCAGTGCTGGGTGGGCTTTTTGTAATATTCTCATTCGTGATGATATTTATAACCTCTCCAAGAAGATACATTCCGTTCGAAAAGAAACAGAAAGAACTACAGAAGCAACTTCAAGCCCCTATACCCCAGGTTCCAGCAGAACCCCAGCCACCAGAAGGAGGTAAGTGATGTACGCGGTGGTGGAAATACAAGGATTTGATATAAAAGTCAAAAAAGGAGAGAAGATAAAAATCCCCAAAATAGAAGCAAAGGAAGGAGAAGAAATTATCCTTGAAAAGGTTAAGCTCTTAAGACATGATGATAAGCTACTTCTGGGAGACCCATACATTGAAAATGTAAAGGTGCGGGCAAAGGTTTTGAGGCATTTCAAGGATAAAAAGGTGATTATTTTTAAGTTTCGAAAGAGAAAGAGATATAGAGTTAAGAGAGGATATCGAAGTCAAAAATCTGAGATAGAGATTTTAGGTATTGAAAAAAATACTTGACATATTCTTTCTCTTATTTAAAATTTTAAAAATGGAGGCGATACTGTGTATGAACAATTTACGCAAAGAGTAAGAAGGATATTTAACAATGCAAGGAGAGCTGCAATAGAGACAAGAAACGACCATGTAGGTCCGGAGCATATTCTTCTTGCACTTACTGAGGAGAGGGATAGCGCTGCAGTAAATGTGCTTGTAAACCTTGGGGTTGATATTCAGGAACTGAGAAAGAGTACCAGAAATGCCATACCCACAGGTAATGTTACCCTTCCATTTAATGAGATTCCTTTTGATGAGGATTCCAGGGCAGTAATAAACTTTGCTATAGAAGAAGCAAGGGCAATGAATCATAACTATGTGGGAACCGAGCATCTACTTCTTGGGCTTTTAAAAACAGAGGGAACGCTTGCCCAGCAACTTTTATTGGAGTACGGACTGGATATTGATATTGTTAGGGAGGAGATATGGAGGATGTGGGGTTCTCCGGAGACCCCGAGGCAGAGCTTTGCAAAACAGAAAAAATCGAAGACTCCCCTTTTGGACCATTTCTCAAGGGATCTTACAAAACTCGCAAGAGAAGATAAACTTGACCCTGTGATAGGAAGAGAAAGAGAGATAGAAAGGGTTATTCAGATAATTTCGAGGAGGAAGAAGAACAATCCGGTTCTCATAGGGGATGCAGGCGTGGGCAAGACAGCCATTGTTGAGGGACTTGCTCATAGAATTGTTAAAGGAGATGTGCCAGTAGCATTAAAGGACAAGAGAATTCTTGCCTTGGATATGGCATTAATTGTGGCTGGAACAAAGTATAGGGGTCAGTTTGAGGAGAGATTAAAGGGAATTCTTAAAGAACTTACCAGCGCTCCAGATGTTATTGTTTTTATAGATGAGTTGCATACAATTGTGGGGGCAGGGGCTGCAGAGGGGGCAATAGACGCCTCAAATATTCTTAAACCAGCACTTGCAAGGGGGGAGATAAGATGCATAGGAGCCACTACACTTGATGAGTATCGAAAATATATAGAGAAGCATACTGCTCTTGAGAGAAGATTCCAACCGGTCTTTGTGGAACCTCCTTCTGTTTCCGAGACTATCCAAATTCTTAAAGGACTTAAGGAGCAGTATGAAAAGCATCATAAAGTTGTATATACCGATGAGGCTATAGAGGCTGCAGCCTATCTCTCTGCAAGGTATATTACAGATAGAAACCTTCCTGATAAAGCAATAGATGTGATAGATGAGGCAGGAGCAAGGGTAAAGCTTTTGAATCCAGTTTTGAGTCCAGAAATTGCAGAAATAGAAAAAAAGATAACAGAGCTTATGCACCGAAAAGGAAAAGCAGTAAATGCCCAAAAGTTTGAAGAGGCCGCAAGATTAAGAGATGAAATAGCAATGCTGGAAGAAAAACTAAGAGAGAAACAGGCAGAACTGGAGGAAAGGGGAGAGTATCCAAAGGTTACAAGAGAGGATGTCGCCCAGGTTGTATCAGGTTGGACAGGTATTCCCTTATCCAGTATAAAGGAGGATGAGACCAAGAAGTTGTTAAGAATGGAGGAGGAGTTAAAAAAGAGGATAGTTGGGCAAAACCATGCCATAAAAATTGTTGCAAGGGCAATAAGAAGAAGTAGAGCAGGTGTTAAGGATCCCAAAAGACCCATTGGGTGTTTTATATTCCTTGGCCCAACCGGGGTGGGAAAAACAGAACTTGCAAGAACATTGGCAAGATTTATGTTTGGCGATGAGGACGCCTTGGTGAAGATAGATATGAGCGAGTATATGGAGAAGTTTAATGTCTCAAGACTGGTGGGGGCTCCACCAGGATATGTGGGATATGAGGAAGGAGGGCAACTCACCGAGAAAGTACGAAGAAGACCATATTCCGTTGTCTTGTTTGATGAAATTGAAAAGGCTCATCCTGATGTCTTTAATATTCTCCTTCAGATACTGGATGATGGATGCATTACAGACTCCTTAGGGAGAAAGGTGGATTTCAGAAATACCATAATAATAATGACTTCTAATATTGGAACAGCCTATATAAAAAAATCCAAAGGAATAGGATTCTCTCAGGAAGACGAAGAACTTTCTTATATAAAAATGAAGGAGATGCTTATGGAGGAGGTGAAAAAGGTATTCAGACCCGAATTTTTAAACCGGATAGATGAAATAGTAGTTTTTAAACCTCTCTCTAAGAGAGATATGGAAAAAATTGTAGATATACTGGTTAAAGAAGTGGAGGACAGGCTTAAAGAGAAAAAACTTTCCTTTATTCTGGATAAATCGGCAAAGGAGCTGTTGGTGGAACAGGGGTTTGACCCAGAGTATGGTGCCAGACCATTAAAAAGAGCAATAAGAAGACTTCTTGAAGACCCCCTTGCAGAAGAGATGCTTAGAAGCCGCTGGAGGAAGGGGACAAAGATAAAGATAGTAAGAGCGGGGAACGAGCTTTCCTTTATATCTCACTAATGTTTTTTTTTCTTTTATTTTCCCTTTTTAAGGTAGACGATGTAAAGGTTCTTTCCTCATCCGTAGACCCGGAACTCATCTTAACTGTTGCAGGTTTATCTGCAGGAACAGAAATAACCGAAGATAAAATTAGGAACGCTATTAAGAGACTTTACAATATGGAGCTTTTTTCTCAGGTTTCCTTAGATACCATAAGGGAAGGAAAAAGGCTTGTACTTTATATAAAAGTTGAGGAGTACCCTAAGTTACTCAAATTAAATATTAGGGGGAATAGAAGAATAAAAACAAAAGATATAATAAAAAAGATAAATCTAAAAGAAGGAGATGTCCTCTCGGAGCAGAAAGTATTTAATGCAAAAAAAGAGATAAAGAAGATGTATAATGAAAAAGGGTATATTCTTGCAGAGGTAAATGTGGAAAGGATAAAGAAAGATGAAGGGGTTATTTTAAACATAAATATCACAGAGGGCAAAAATGTAAGAATAAAAGATGTCATTATAAATGGAGCAAAGAATATTAAAGAAAGCAAGATTAAGAGTCTCATGCAGAATAAACCAAAAGGACCATGGTATATCTCTTGGATTATAAGAAAAGGAAGGTTTGATAGAAAAAAGTTTAAAGAGGACCTTAAAAAAATAGAAAATTTTTATAAGAATCACGGATATCTGGATGCAAAAATTAAAAAGTACGAGCTTAAGTATGACACAGCAGGATGGCTCACAATAGTAATTGATATAGAGGAAGGGAAAAGGTATTATACCGGAAATATAAAATTCAAAGGGAATAATGTTTTTTCTACACCACAACTTTTAAGGCGGGTAAAGCTTAAAAAAGGCAAGCCTTTCTCATTAAAGGATAGGGAAGTCTCCATAATGGAGATATTTAATTTGTATGCTGATAGTGGATATATATATGTGCAGGTAAATCCTTGGGAAGATAAAAGAAAAGATACTATTGACATTACATTTGAGATAACTGAGAATACTCCCGCAAGAATAAGGAGAATAAAAATAAAGGGGAATGAGATTACTCATGAGAAGGTCATTAGAAGAGAGATAGTATTACTGCCGGGAGAAACCTTTAACAGAGCCCTTCTTATAAGAAGTCAGAGGAACATATACAATCTGGGGTTTTTTGAGGATGTAAAGGTTAACTATGAAACTGTTGATAGCTTAGGAAGTATTGACCTTATCTTTGAAGTTAAAGAGAAGATGGCAGGACAACTGCAGGTGGGAGCAAGTTTTAGTCCTCAAGAGGGAGTGGTGGGGAATGTAGATATAGCCCATCCAAATCTATTCGGGAGGGGTCAAAGTATATATCTTCATCTTGAGAAGGGAGGAAGAAGAACTCAGGCGCAGCTGGGTTTCACAGAGCCATGGCTTTTTGATACTCCTACAACCGTAGGGTTTGACCTTTATTATCTTACCAGGTATTATGATTTTTATATAAAAAAAGATGCAGGGGGAGCATTAAGAGGAGCAAAACCTCTGATTCTTGATTATACAAAAGGATACATTACCCTTACCGTTGAAAATGTATATTTGGATACCCTCTCCGGAATCCCTGATATGGGTCCATACACTGTGAGACCCGAGGATTATCCTAAAAGAATTATCTCTTTTAGATTCGATTTTATACGGGATAGTAGGGATTACTTTATAAATCCCTCAAAGGGGACCTATCTTATGTTTTCAGAAGAGATGGCCCCAAGAGTATTTTTTGCGGATGTTGGGTACCATAGAGAAAAACTGGACTTTAAAGGATACTTCCCGATTTTTTGGAAGTTTGTAGGGGTGGGGAAGTTTTTGACTGGTTATGTGGGGGGTTTTTCAAAATACGATACTGTGCCAATATTTGAGAGATTCTTCCCAGGAGGAACATCCTACGATGGAATGCTAAGAGGATATCCAGATAGAAGCATAGGAGTTCACTACAAAGGATACAATGTGGGAGGAAATGTAATGATGATAGTAAGCACTGAAATCAAACTAATGATTTCAAAGAGTCTTGCATTTCTTGTATTTTTTGATGCGGGTAATGCATGGGAGTCTCTTTCAGATGTGAATCTATCGGATTTGAAAAAGGGAGTGGGACCAGGAGTAAGGGTAGAGATTCCTCTCCTTGGGATAGTGGGTTTTGATCTTGGTTACAGCATTAACAATAAAAAATTTGAACCTCACTTTCAGTTAGGAAGAACATTCTAATGTTTAAAAGTATTCTTGATGGTCTTGACCTTGCTGTGGGAATTATAGAGAGTGGTAAGATAGTCTATGTAAATGATAAAGCTGCACAGCTCCTGGGATGGGGAAAGGAGGAGTTAATTGGAAAACCCTTTACAGATGTCGTGGTGCCATCTTATCGAAGCTCGGTATTTGAAAAGTACAATGACAGGATGAAGAAGGATAAAAAAAGATATGATATAGAGGTTCTTACAAAGGAGGGAGAGAAAAGGAAAATAAATATAGAGACAAAACTTCTTGATGAAGAAAAACCTCTAATCTTGGTAGTGGGTAGGGAGAGTTTAGAAGAGGAGAGATTAAAAAATGAATTGTTCTTAAGAAACAGAATTTCTGCAGTCCTTACGGAGAGCTTTTTACTTGAAGATGCCTTACAGGCGGTTCTTTCTGTTTATATGGAGTATTTATCTGCAACCGCAGGTCTTATAAGACTTTATGATGAAAGAGATAAAAAACTTAAGACCGCTGTTTCCAAAAATGTGGAAAAGTTTCCTCATTTCACAAGGGATACAAAACCCGGTGAAGGTATCTCCGGATATTGTTTTCAGTCCGGGGAGACACTTTTAGTGGATGTTTCAAAAACAGAGATTGGAAAGGATATTAATAATATAAGATATATTCTTACCCTTCCTATAATTTCTCGAGAAAAAAGCTTAGGGGTTATACAGATATTTACATTAAATGAGGTCTCAAGGGATGATGTTATACTTCTGAAAAATACTCTGCGTAATGTGGGAATATCCATTGAGAACCTTGCACTTTTTGAAAAAATGAAAAATAGAATGGGACAGAGAGCAAAACTCTATGAACTCACCAAGGAGCTTCAGAAAAGTATACAGCTGGATGATCTCTTATCCATGATTGTCTCAACACTTGAAAAGATGTTCTCTGCAATGATTGTAATACTGCTTTATGACCCCGTGGATGAGAGATTAAGGATAAGATATGCATCTAAGGAATTTATTGAAGTTGTGAAGATAAAGGAGCTTAAACTGGGGGAGGGTATCACAGGAGATGCAGCGCTTTCAAGAAAAACCATTGTGGTTCAGGATGTGGGAAAAGATGAAAGATACATCCCAGGACATCCCGATGTGCATTCAGAACTTGCAATACCTTTAATAGTTGAAGATGAGTTGATAGGGGTAGTGGATATAGAATCAAAAAATAGAAATGCCTTTGCAGAAGAAGATATACAACTTGTAAGTATATTTGCTCAACAGATTGCAATGGCTGTAAAGAATGCCCAGCTATTTGAAAGGATAAGAAAGGAGAACGAAGCGAAGTCAAAACTTTTTGCCTTTTTATCTCATGAAATAAAAAACCCCCTTTCTATAATAAGGTCATCCTTGTGGTACTTAAAAAATGAGAATATCTCACAAGGAGAAGTTCAAGAACATGTGGAATCCATGGAGGAAGAGATGAAGAATATAGAGAAAACCGTGGATGGATTTTTAGAACTGGCAAAGCTTCAGGTTGCTCATTCAGATGTGGATATGGTATGGGTAGACATAGAGACACTTTTAAGAAGGATTGTAAAATCTTACGAGAGAATTGCTGCAGAAAAAAATATAAGTCTTATATTCAGTTCGATGCTTTCATCTCCATTGATAATGAGCCATCCAGAAAGACTAAGACATATATTCTCCAATCTTATAAGTAACTCTATAAAATATAATGTTAAAGGAGGAAGAGTAAGTATTAAGATGGATGAGAAGGAGGAGGGAGTGATAATAAAGATAGAAGATACAGGTAAAGGCATTCCCAAAAACAAACTGGATAAAATTTTTGAGCCATTTTACAAGACAGGGGATGAGGAAGGAACAGGTATAGGCTTGGCTGTGGTGAGAGAGTTTGTATATGCTCTTGGAGGTAAGATAAGAATAGATAGTGAAGAAGGTAAAGGAACCAGATTTGTAATTTTTCTCCCAAGAGAGAGGAGAAAAGAGGTTGTATAATAAAAGAATCCTTGTGGTAGATGACGAGAGGAAGATAAGGGACATACTTAAAAAAGTGCTTTCTGCAAGAGGTTATGATGTGAGAACTGCATCAAATGGGGTTGAGGCGTTTCTGAAGGCAAAGAGTTTTAAACCTCATCTTATAATAGCAGATATAGCAATGCCAGAGATGGATGGATATCAATTATGTAAAAAGGTAAGAAACGACGATGAGCTCTATTCAATAAGATTTATATTCCTTACTGCCAAGGATACAAGGGAGGATGAGATAAAGGGACTCGGGCTTGGAGCAGATGACTACATCACAAAACCCTTTGATATGGAAAAACTCCTTGCCAGAATAGAGGCAAGACTCAGATGGGTGGAGGAAAGAGTAGAGAATGGAGTGCTTGAAGGAGGTCTGGCTGGGAGAAATTTAATTGATATTCTCCAGATTCTTTCCTTAGGGCAGAAAACAGGTATAATAGAAGTTTATGGAGAAGAAAATGGGAATATCGTATTAAAAAATGGGGTGATTGTAGATGCAGGGGTAAAGAGTTTTGAGGGTGCCCAGGCTGTTTATAGAATCCTAAGCATGGAGGAAGGAAAGTTTAGATTCATCCCAAAAGATGAAGTGGAAGAAAAAACAAATATACAGGTGACTTCCATCATTCTTGAATGGGGAAAACTATGGGATGAATCAAGAAAAAAGGCAGAGGAAAGAAAAGAGAAATTCGGATACGAGGCATTTCTTAAATATATGAGAGAAAAAACCCAAAAAGCTTGATATTTTTATTTATTCTATTCTTTTCCTATGATAATGACGGGGATGGATTTCCAGATATAATAGAGTTTCATAAAGAAAAAGAAAAGGAGGTCTTCAGGCAATGGTTTAAAAATGTTGCCTTTTCTATTTATCATTTTAAATATTACAAGATAAAGGATTGTGGAGACTTCGTGAGGATTGTTTTAAGAGAGACTCTTAAACCCCATGATAAAAAATGGAGAAAAAGATTCAAAAAGCTTTTTTTCTCAGAAACTCCAGATATTCCGAAGTTCTGTTATCCCAATATTCCCTACCTTGGGACAAGAATTTTTAGAGTAAGAAAGGGGATTTTTTCTTCCCAAAATATAGAAAAAGACTTTTCTTCCTTTGCAGATACCAAGATTCTTTTAAAATATAACACGGTTTTTGTCTCCAAAAAGATAGAGGATGCTTTGGATGGAGACCTTCTTTTTTTCTTTGTTAATGGTTCCTATCATGTTATGATGCATTTTATTGTTTCCGGCAAAAGGTATCTTTTATACAATACCGGAGGAAGTAACCCCGAGAACCGCCTTATACCATACGAGGCTCTTTTTAAAATACCCGCCCCTTGCTGGCATCCAGTTCCTGAGAACCTTTATTTTCTTGGAATATATCGGTTAAAGATTCTGGACTAAAATTAGCCTTTTGCCTCTTGACAAAAAATTTTCATCCCGTAAAATTTAAAAAGGAGGAAAGATGAAAAAG
>CAZUTC010000051.1:0-11115 GCA_964623485.1 uncultured bacterium
TAATTACTTCATGGGTGGTAACAAACTCCCGGCTATGACAATTGCTTAACAAACTTTGTTTGACTTCGCTTAGATGTTTTATATAATAGAAAGAGAAATGAACTTCTTGACCCTTCCTGAGGTAAAAGAGATTCAAAAAAGTGCTAAGGTAATATACCAAAAAGGATGGGCAGAGGCAAACGCAGGTAATATTTCCATTAGGATTAAAAAACCAAAGATTTCTTTGAAGAAAAGAAAACTCTCTTCTTACCCTTTTCCCCTGCAGTTTTCTTCCCTCAAAAACCATTATTTTCTAATCACAAGGCAAGGAGCAAGAATGAAAGATATAAAAGATAATCCTTATAAGCATATTTCAATTATAAAGATCTCAGAAGATGGAAAATCATACTCCTGCATTTATGGAGAGCCTTCCATAACGAGTGAGTATTTGACTCATTTCCTTTTGCATTCCTATCTTGTGGATAAAAAACCGGATTTTAAGGTTGTTCTTCATGTCCATCCGACAAAACTTATTGCAGTTTCTCATCTTAAAAAATTTGAAGAAAAACTTTTTGCTATTCATCCTGAGATAAAAATAATAATATTTGAAGGTATAGGGGTTGTGGAGGAAGAACCTGGTTCCATGAAACTCGCAGAAAAGACACTTGAAAAGATAAAAAAATACCGAGTCATTGTGTGGAAAAGGCACGGAGTAGTGTGTGTGGAGAAAAATCTTGATACTGCAGTTGACCTTGTGGAAGTGCTGGAAAAGGGGGCTGAGATATATTTATGGATTTATAAAAAATAATCGAGTTAAAAAGGAGGAAGTATGGAAAAAATAGAAGTTAAAAGTCCTTACGATGGAAAGGTAGTTGGAACCATAGAGAAGGATACAGAAGAAACCCTCCAAGAAAAGTTAAATCGTGTAAAGGAAGGGGCTCTAAGGATTAAAAAAATTTCCTCCTATGAAAGAGGAGAGATATTAATTGAGGCATCAAAAACAATAAAAGAAAGAGAAAGGGAGTTTGCAGAAACCATCTCTCTTGAGGTGGGGAAAACAATACATGAATCATTGGCAGAGGTGAGAAGATGCGTAGAGACAATAAAACTCTCAGGGGAAGAGGCAAAAAGAATCAAAGGGGAACAGGTGTTATTTGATGCAGCACCCACTGGCAAAGGAAAGATAGGATTCTACAAGAGGGTTCCCATAGGTGTGGTTGCTGCCATTACCCCCTTTAACTTTCCCTTGAACCTCGTTGCTCATAAGATAGGTCCTGCCCTGGCAGCAGGATGTAGTGTAATTTTAAAGCCTGCAACAAAAACTCCTCTCTCTGCCATAAAATTACAAGAAGTTCTTATATCCTTAGGAATTCCCAAAGAGGCTTTTGAAATCGTGATAGGCCCAGGGGATGAGATAGGAGAAAAACTGGTGGAAAGTTATATACCAAGAATGATTACATTTACAGGGTCAAAGGAAGTGGGAGAAAGAATATCAAAAAAAGCAGGGATGAAAAGATTTGTAGCAGAGCTTGGTTCAAACTCTGCATGTATTATATTTCCGGACGCAGATATTGAAAGAGCAGCAAAGAAAATAAAAATAGGTGGTTATGCTCTGGCAGGACAGGTATGTATATCGGTGCAAAGAGTATATGTTCATGAATCCATTTTCGAAAGATTTCTCTTCCGGTTCGTAGAGGAGGTAAAAAAGATAAAAACAGGAGATCCTCTAAAAGAGGATACAGATATGGGTCCCATGATTTCAAGCTCTGCTGTGGATAAGATACTTGCATGGATAGATGAGACAGTTAAGGAAGGAGCAGAGGTAGTTCTTCAAGGCGAGAGAAAAGGGAATATATTAGACCCATGGATAATTAAAAATGCTCCCCATGAGTCTAAACTCATCCAGCAGGAGGCTTTTGCTCCAGTGGTTGTAGTGAACCCTTTTAAAGATACCCGGGAGGTAATAAATTGGGTAAATAATACACCTTATGGTCTTCAGGCAGGTATTTTCACCAACGACATAAAAAAGGCATTCACCCTTGCAGAAGAGATTGATACCGGTGGGGTACTGATAAATGAGATTCCTACATTTCGGGTGGATCTGATGCCCTATGGAGGAGTAAAGGGTTCAGGAATGGGAAGAGAGGGTCCCTATTTTGCAATAAGAGAGATGACGGAGGAAAAACTGGTGGTTGTTGATATAACCTGAGTTATCATTTTCTAAATATTCTAAACCTTGGTTTTGCGGTCAAAATCACATCAGAAGAAAATATCCTTGCCACCACCACTATAATAACCACTGCGAAAATAATCATGTAAGCTATTCCTAATAGTATGGAGAGGTACTCCTTTAAAAATATATTGGCAGGGATTAAAAAGGGATGAGTAAATGGAATAAGGTAAAGAAAAATCTTTAAAGGTAGGGAAAGAGAGTTAAAATCAAAGATAATAGTAAAGAGATAAGGAATCATTGCAAGCATTATTACCGGCATGGTCATTGCTTGAGCCTGTTTTGCATCCGATGCAAATATACTTACAAGAATTGTAAGGGCAAGACCTCCTATAATTGCAAGGAATATCCCTATGCCGGTAAGAAGGTAAAAAATGGGTGATATGGAAACTCCAATCGGGATACCTCTGGAGAGGTTCATGCCTCCGAGTTCATAGAATGATGAAACATAAGACCTCATTCCTATTAACACCACAACCGCCATGATAAGCCCGATCACGGATGCCCCTATCATTTTACCCGCAATTATTGTCTTTCTATCCACTGGGGTTGTTAAAAGGGTTTCAAGGGTTTTGTTTTCCTTTTCCTGACCTATGGATGCTGCTATTAACTGGGTTGCATAAACAAGTATTATAAAAATGAGCATAGGAATAAGGAATGTCTGGGCTGAGAAGTATTTTCTTAAAACTCCAGGACCTCGGGCTATTTTTTTATCTTTTATATAAGTATATTCCTTTATCTCCACCATCTTCTTAATTCTTTGGATGTCTTCAACCCCAGTTAATTCTTTTACCTTTTTTAAAAAGAGGTGTTCATTTAAATTTTGAATACTTCTTATTACTCTGGCTCCTTTTATGGTTCCAAAAGGAGAGAGGGTTTTCATAATGGAATAAAGTTCCAGATGGGCTTTATCTGTTTCTTTAATGCTTCTTTCAAAGCCCTTTGGTATAAATAGAATAGTAGTGTAGCCTTTCATTTTTGCAGTTTTAATTACCTCTTCCTTTTTTTTGTTTACATGATGGAGTATAATTCCCGTGCGGGATAATATCTCAAGGACAAGTTGGGAAAGGGATGTGCTGTCATAATCTACTACCAGTATGTGTTGAGGTTTCTCCTGTTTTTTTAACTCACCCTTCATCATCCTTCCAATGAATGTAAATATTATGACAATTCCTATAACCGGGGCAATAACCCTTAAGGTTAAAAGTTCTTTTATCTCTTTTTTAACTATGGCAGTAAGTTTCTTCATTATTCAAGGGAAAAGAAAACTTCTTCAAGATTTTTTGCTCTATACTTCTTTTTCAAAAAGGAGGGAGAACCATGTTCTATTATTCTTCCTTTTTTTATTAGGGCAACCCTATCACAGAGGAACTCCACCTCCAGCATGTTGTGGGAAGAAAGAAGGACTGTAACCCCTTCTTCTCTAAGCTTTTTAATTGTTTTTCTTACTTCAAGAGAGTTTAAAACATCCAATCCTACAGTTGGTTCATCAAGAATTGCAAGTTTTGGCTTGGTCATTAATGCCCTGGCAAGCAGGAGTTTTCTTACCATTCCTTTGCTGTATGTTCTTATCTTGTTATTTATTCTTTCTCCAAGTCCTGCAATTGAAATTGCCCTTGTTATAAATTTATCCTTATCCTCTTTATTTTCTGAATAAAGCTCAGCCATAAACTCTATATAATCAATACCTTTTAGATCCCGGTATGCTCCTGCCTCCTCAGGAAGATAGTTTATTATCTTTCTTATTCTACCTGCATCTTTTTTGACATCCAGACCAAATACAGAAACTTCACCATCAGTAGGGGAAAGAACTGTGGATATTATTCTTAAGGTGGTGGTCTTTCCCGAACCATTCGGTCCTATTAAACCAAATATCTCCTTTTCTTTAATTTCAAAGGAGACCCCTTTTAAAGCTCTTATACTTCCATAATCTTTTTTTAGGTTTTCAACTACACATGCATATGCCATTACTAATTATAAAATCATACAAAATAATGTCAAAATAATTATAATTTCAACAGATGCACCGTTTTCTTCATCCAAAGGATAGTAGAGTTTTATTATTTATAAAGGTTGTTTTTGAAGATGTATATTCTTACCGGGTCCGGGACTAAGTATCTTATTGATTTTTTTTGTTTTATTCTTTTTTTGATTTCTGATGAGGAGATATCTATCACTGGGAGTGGGGGGAATATTACTTCTTTTTTCTTTTTTATTTTTACATCTTTTCTTGGTAGCACTATTATCTTTGCGATTTCCATTATTTTTTCTGGAGATTTCCAGTTGTCAAAATCTTTCCATTCGTCTGCTCCGACAATGAGGTAGAGTTCGTGGTTTTTATAAATTTTTTGAAGGAGCATCAAGGTATTGACAGTATAAGATTTTCCTCCCTTTTGTTTTTCAAGGGGAGTGATCCAAAATCTTTTGTTTTTGTATATTCCCAGTTTTGTCATTCTGAATCTGTGGTCAAAATCTGCTTCTGCTGGTTTATGGGGAGGGTCAAATGAGGGGACGAATAGAACCACATCTAATCCATGGTCGGTGCATAAGAGTTCTGCATGGATGAGATGTCCAAGATGGATTGGGTCGAACCTTCCGCCAAATACTCCTATCTTCATTTTTTCAATCTTTTTTTGCACTCCTGTATATAGGATTTTGTTTCTTCGGCTATTTTTGTATTGGGAAAGTTCTTTACAATATAGTTGAATGATTCAAGGGCTGCCTGGTACTCTTTGAACTTGAAGTAGAGTTTTGCAGTTTCAAACTCCTTTTTTGCAAGTTTTTCATTTATTTTTCTTATGTAATCTTCTGCCTTTTTCTTTAAAGGGGTCTCAGGGTGTCTTCTTATGAATCTTTCAAACATCTTTTTTGCCTGGAGGGTTTTACTCTGGTCTTTATAGTAGGGAGGGGAAGATAGATACATACATACTGCTGCCATTAACTCTGCTTCTTCTGCAAACTCTGAGGTTGGAAACTGTCTGTATAGAAACTCAAACTCTACCTGAGCTCTCTCATAATCCCGTATGTTGTAATAAGAGTATGCAAGATAATACTGGGCTGATGGAACAACCACACTTCCTGGATAGTTTATTATAATTTGGTTAAAAATCTCTGCTGCCTGGTTATATTTTTTATTATCATAGAGTTGGGTGGCTTTTTTATAAAGAATATCAGGGGAAGGAATCGAGGGATTTTTACTTTTGGTTCTGCAGAAGAGGAGTATTAAACTCATTAGAATAATATATCTTTTCATCTTCCTATCATCCTTAATCTTTCCCTTGCTCTGGTTCTTACTGAGGGACTCTGTATTTCACAAGAAAGTACCAGTTTATATTTTTCCTTTGCCTTTTCAAGTTCTCCCTTTGCAAGGAGTATCTCTCCGTAAAGGAAATAAAAGTCTGCTCTTAACATGTTAGGAATTTCGAGTTTTGAAGCCTCCTCCATTACTATATTCGCAGAGTCTATTTTTCCTTGCTTAAAAAGTTCCTCAGCGAAACGATAGGAGTATTCTGTATATCTTATCTGAAGGTGCCATAACTTATCTTTTCTCATTGCCTCAAGGCATACCCTGCATGCATTTTCCCAGTCTTTGGATTTTTCATATAACTCCATCAAATGTATCCACATTTTCTCTCTTTCCTTTTCTTTATTGCAGTTTTTTATTGCAAGATTATAGTAGTATTCTGCTTTCCCTATTTCACCATATGCTTTATATATATCTCCCATTGCAGAGAATCCCCGGGTCATCAATTTATTTTTGTTGAATTTCTCTGCATATTTAAGAATACAAAGAGCCACTTCATACTCTCCTATCCGTGAGAGTTCAATTCCTCTATTTATGCATGCTTTTATGACGCTGTCTGTATAGGAGGAGTCCAGTTTTACTGCCTCATCAAAGTATCTTGCTACCTCTTTGGGATTTTTAAGTCCAAGATGTGCCTTTCCTAAGAGATATTTTATTCTTGGATTTTTCTTATGGGAAATAGGATCCAGTATAAAAAGTGCCTTAGAATAGTATCTTTTTTTTAATGCCTCTTCTGCTTTTGGAATCTCAGGGGTATTCTTGGCACAAAAGAAGGCAAAAAGAAGAATAAAAAGTTTCTCTATTTTATCCATTCTGCAAGCTCCTGGACTATCAATGGGAGTATTTTTTTCAACTTTTCTGCTCCTTTTTTTGCAACTTCAATGATTTTTTCTTCTTTCTTTTCGTGCCATAAATTTACAATATTTGTAACTACCGAAAGAGCAAGGACCTTCATCCCTTCCTGAACAGCCACAATAACTTCTGGAACTGTGGACATTCCCACGAGGTCTGCTCCCACTGAAAATAGAAACCTGAGTTCTGCTGGAGTTTCTAAGGATGGTCCCAGGACTCCTGCATATACTCCGAATCTTGGGACAATTCCTGCCTTAATGAATGCTTTTTCTGCAATTTCTATAAACTCTCTGGAGTATGCTGTAGACATCTGAGGAAATCTTTTTGGGGGTATCTCCTCAAGATAACCCTCCAGAGGGTTTCTTCCCATTAAATTTATATGGTCATATATTATTACAATATCCTCTTCCCTCAGAAGGGAATTGATGCCTCCGGATATATTGGTTATTATTATTCTGTCTACACCAAGTTTTCTCATTACCCTTATGGGAAAAGTTATCTCTTCCCCTTTGTATCCTTCATAATAATGGAATCTTCCTTTCATTACCATTACCGGGAAATCATTTAAATACCCTATTACAAGTTCCCCTGGATGTCCTGGAGCAGTGGGGACCGGGAAGTTGGGAATTTGCTGATAGGGAATCTTCGTCTGTTCTTTCAGTTCTTCCACAGCTCCATATAATCCTGAACCAAGTATTATCGCAAGTTTTGGTTTTATTCTTGTAGCGGTTTTTAAAAATTCTATGGTTTCACTTATATTTTGTATCACTTTGCTCCTCCTCGTATCTTTTTAAGATACTAACATATTCGTTCATCATATTTTTTAACTCTCCCAGTAATACCTCTTTATGTCCCTTTAATATCTCTATATCCTTCTCTATTTTTGCCTTTTTTCTGGCTGCCTCCTCAAGCATACTCTGTGCCTCTTTTTTTGCATTTTCCACTATCTCCTCTGCTTCTCTTTTTGCTCTTTCCATTATCTCCTTGGTTGCCCTTTGAGTAGATGTTACAGTCTCTTCCAGCATTCTTTCTATCTTAACATAACCTTCCAATTTTTCCTCCATTTCCTTTATTTTCTTCCTCATCTTTTCCTTTTCATTTAGAATTTCCTTTAAATACCGAGATACCTCTTTTAAAAAATTTTTCACCTCCTCTACATCGTAACCTCTTAAAGTTTTTGGAAACTCCTTTTTTTCTATATCTTGAGGTTTCATATGTTGAAATTATAAGTTGAATGTATCTAAAAGTCAAATTTATTAAAATTTGACTTTAAAACAAACTTATGTAAAATCACTAAATGGAAAAATTTTTTCCAAAAAGATACGACCCAAAGGAGATAGAGGATAAATGGTATAATATATGGGAGAAAAAAAAATTGTTTCATGCAAAAATAGACAAAGATAAAAAACCTTATGTAATTGCTATTCCTCCACCCAATGTTACCGGAGTTTTAACCCTTGGTCATGTTCTTGATAATACTTTGCAGGATATCTTAATAAGATACCATAAAATGCTTGGATACGAAACCCTTTGGATTCCTGGGACAGACCATGCAGGGATCGCCACCCAAGTTGTGGTGGAAGAGGAGATAGCAAAGGAGGGGTTAAAAAAAGAAGAGTTAGGAAGGGAAAATTTTATCAAAAGGGTGTGGGAATGGACCAATAAACATAGGGAAATAATAAAAAAACAGTTGAAGAAACTTGGCTGTGCCCTCGACTGGGAAAGGGAAAGATTTACCCTTGACCCCGGGCTTTCTGACGCGGTAAAGGAAGTCTTTGTAAGACTGTATGAAAAGGGACTTGTTTATCGAGGAAAGTATATTGTAAACTGGTGTCCAAGATGCCATACCGCTCTCTCCGATGAACAGGTGGAACATAAAGAAACAGAGGGTTCTCTTTACTATTTAAGGTATCCGCTTTTAGAAAGCGAAGGTTATATAACGGTAGCTACAACAAGACCTGAAACAATGCTTGGAGATACGGCAGTGGCAGTTCATCCAGAAGATAAAAGATATAAAGATATGGTGGGTAGAGAGGTTATTGTTCCCTTGGTGGAAAGAAGAGTAAGGATAATCCAAGAAAAAGCGGTTGATCCGGATTTTGGAACCGGAGCAGTGAAGGTTACACCTGCCCATGATGCACAAGACTTTGAGATTGCAAAGAAGCACAATCTCTCCTTTGTCATTGTGATGGATACGAAAGCAAGGATGAATGAGAATGCAGGAATATATAAAGGACTTGATAGGTTTGAGGCAAGGAAGAGAATAATAGAAGATTTAAAGAGAAAAGGGTTGTTTGAAAAAGAAGAACCTTATAAAATTTCTCTTGGATACTGTGAAAGATGTAAAACTCCCATAGAACCTTATCTTTCTGAGCAGTGGTTCGTGCGTATGAAGCCTCTTGCAGAACCTGCTATAAAGGCGGTGAAGGAGGGAACCATAAAATTCTATCCTGAGAGATGGAAAAATCTCTACTTTCACTGGATGGAAAATATAAAAGATTGGTGTATATCAAGGCAGTTATGGTGGGGTCACAGGATTCCTGTTTTCTACTGTGATAAATGCAAAAGGGAGTTTGCCTCAAGGGAAGAAAACCCATCCTGTCCTTTTTGTGGAGAAAACTCGGTTCAGCAGGACCCGGATGTGTTGGATACATGGTTCTCTTCCTGGCTGTGGCCCTTTTCCACTCTTGGCTGGCCTAAAAAAACCGAGGATTATAACTATTTCTATCCCACCACAACCCTTGTAACCGGATGGGATATAATATTTCTATGGGTGGCAAGAATGATAATGGCAGGTTATGAATTCACCGGAAAGGAGCCTTTCCGTAATGTAGTGTTTCATGTGATGATAAGAGATGCGTTGGGAAGAAAAATGTCCAAAAGTCTTGGGAACTCTCCTGAACCTCTTGAACTCATCCATAAGTACGGGGCAGATGCCTTAAGAATCGGACTCCTTCTAATAACCCCCAAGGAACAGGATATAATTTACTCTGAAGAGAGAATCCTTGCGGGAAGGAACTTCTGCACCAAAATATGGAATTCTGCAAGATTCCTTTACCTTTCTAAAGAGGATGAAAAACCAGAGATTCCCCCAAATATAGATGCATTTGACGAATGGATCCTTGATAGATTCTTAAAAACAAAAAAAGAAGTAGAAAGATTACTTAAAGAGCACGACTTCTATAACTCTGCAAGAGAGCTTTATAAATTTTACTGGCATGAGTTCTGTGATTGGTATATTGAGTTTGTGAAAATAAGAAAAAGAGAGTTTAATAAACCTTTACACACAGCCTTGTTTATTTTAAAAAACTCCTTAAAAATGCTTCATCCCTGGATACCATTCGTTACAGAAGAGATATGGAATAAAATGGGTTTTGGAAAGGAAAGTATTCTGCTCTCCGGATGGGCTGAAGAAGTGAAGAAAGAAGAAAAGAATAAAAAGTTTGTAGAGGCATTAATAGAGGTGATAAAAGGAGTAAGAAATATAAGGGGAGAGATGCGAATAGGAGAGGGAAGAAAAATAGATATCGTGTTGAACATTAAATCTCAATACGAACAGTTTTTTAAAGATACAGAGATTTATCTTAAACACCTTGGAAAGGTTTCCTCTATTTTATATTCCTCCGAAAGACCTAAGAATTCCTCCTCCTTTGTGGGCTCCTTTGGAGAAGTCTATGTGCCTTTGGAGGGTATAATAGACATTAAAAAGGAGAAGGCGCGTTTGACTAAAGAAAAAGAGGAGCTTGAAAAAGAACTTAAGAAGACAGAAGAGAGGCTCAAGAACCCTTCTTTTCTTAAAAAGGCTCCGAAAGAGATTATTGAAAAAGAGAAGGAAAAAAAGAGAAGATTTGAAGAAAAAATAAGAAAAATAGTTGAGATACTAAGGAGCATACAATGAAATACATTGGGTGGATACTTTTTTTCTTAAGTATTGCAGTAGGAGGGCTCTTTTATTTTCTGGGGTATGAACCCTTACAAAGGGCATACCAAAAACAGAAGGAAGAGATAAAATTATGGATAAAAAAGGTAGAAGAGATGAAAGGCAAGGAAACTCCCCAGGATACATTTTCCTTAAAATCAAAGGATTCTCTTATATATGTCATAGGGACAGACTCTCTTTTTTTATCCTTAAAATCCGATGAGATAAGAGAGAAGGGGAAAAAACTTCTTGAAAAAATTGCAGAGGAGCTTAAAAGTAGTAACGGGGAGATATTAATACTGGGACATACCGATAATGTTCCCGTGGGTCCCTCATTAAAAAAACTGTATCCATCAAACTGGGAGCTTTCGACAAGGAGGGCTTGTGTAGTTGCAAGATTCCTTATTAAAAAAGGAATAGAATCCAAAAGAGTAGTTGCAGCCGGCGCTGGACCTTCAAGACCTCTGGTTGAGAATACCACAGAGGAAAACAAAAGAAAAAATAGAAGGATAGAGATATACCTACGTTGAGCGCTGTTATCATTATAAATCCTGTAGCAGGAAAGGGAAAGGCAGTGAAGCTCTGGGAAAGGCTTTCTAAAAAAGTTAAAAGCAGGATTGAGCTCTTCTTTTCTCAATATCCAGGTCATATAATGAAAATAGCAAAAGAGATGTTAAGAAAAAAAATCAAAAGGATAATACTTGTGGGCGGGGATGGAAGTGTTAACGAAGCAGCAAATGCCTTGGTGAATACCCAAGGAGAGATAGGAGTGATACCAGCTGGGTCCGGAAATAATTTTATAAAGATGTTTGGGATGAAACTGTTTGATAT
>CAZUTC010000052.1:0-813 GCA_964623485.1 uncultured bacterium
CTTGAGGAGGCATTAAAGATAGCGGCTCTTTCCTTAATAGAAAAAGGGGTTGATGTGGAGAAACTCAAACTCGTAAAAAAAGAAAAAAAAGAAAAAGAAAAAAGAACAGATTATTTCTTTGAATGGGAAACAGAAAAGAAAATCGCTAAAGCAGTGAAGCGAATTAAACTTTCGGTAAAGGGGGATGAACCCTCTGGTTTTGAAGTTTATTATAAAATTCCTGAGAGATGGAAAAGAAACTACCAAAGGGAGGTGGCTTTAGACTGGATAAAAAGAGGAGTCTATCTTATTGTATGGCTTTTGGGAATCCTGGGGCTTGCTTTTTCCTTTGGAAGGATGGTGAAAAGAGGAGAAGTGGAGAATAAGAGAGCTCTAACACTTAGCTTTTTAGGAATACTTTTCTATACTCTTCATCTTCTAAATGGATGGAGGTTTTTGCTTAAGAATTATCCTACCTCAATACCCTTGGAGAACTTTATTGGAGTCAGTATCCTTGGGATGTTCATAGGAGTTGCAGTAATAGGAACAGGATTTTTTCTTATAAACTCATTATCCCTTGGATTTTTTAAAAAATACGGTGCAACAAAGGGATATGCAGTTTCCGGAGATTATATAAAGGATGGAATAATTTCTGGACTGTTTGGAGGAGCCGGAGCGCTCTTCATTCTTTACCTTTTTAAAAACATGGTTTTCTGGACAAATGCCAAAGTTCACAGGATAGATTTTCTTTCCTTTCCTCTTTTTGACAGGTTTCTTCCATTTCTCTCATTTCCATGGAGAATTGCTTTTTTCTCCCTGATGGTTATTCCTCTT
>CAZUTC010000052.1:823-11040 GCA_964623485.1 uncultured bacterium
GCAATATTTAACAGGGCAGTTCCGTATATTAATGTTTCTTTATATTTTGTATTACAAGAATACATTCCTTATAAATGGTTGAGGTATCTCTTGGTTCTTATGGTGATTACTGTGTTTTCTTTTAGGTCTGAAAAAGAAATTTCAGGATTTCTTTTAAAGTTTGGTTTTAATCTTTCTCTGGTCCTATTCGGCTGGGTTTCAGCCAGGTATTTCTTAAAAGAGAATCTTCTCTCCTACATAATTGGAGGAGCAGTATTTATCACACTGTCGGTTATTTTAAAACTTATTTCAGCCGGTTCTTTCTTCTTTTTCTTAAATGGGGTTCTTGGAATTGGGGTGCTCCTTTTGTTTATTGGGTTAATTTTTTACATTCTTAAAAGGAGGTGAAGATGCTTTTGATTCTATTTTTTTCAATAAAAGCAATGTTTACCCAAACTCCTGTTTTGCTGGATGGAAAGGAGGACAGAGTATATCTTCAGGCTGATTCTGTAATGCTTTCCTTTGAAACATTCCCCATGTTTGGGAACAAACCTAAGGAAAAAACGGTTGTTAAACTCCTGTACGATGAAAAAAATCTATATGTTCTTTTCAAATGTTATACAGAGGATGGTCCCACAATACTTCTTGGGGGGAATGAGGATCAAGTAACCCTCTACCTTGACCCATTTTATTCAAGAACAACCGCATACTATTTTTCGGTTTCTGTTTCAGGTGAAAAATACGATGGAATACTTTTTGATGATGGAAGGAGAAAAGACCCCTCCTGGGAGGGAATATGGTATGCAAAGACCTGGGCAGGAAAAGATATATGGGTTGCAGAGATAAAGATTCCTTTTAAAAGCATAAGGTACAAGAAGAATATAAAGAAATGGGGAATACAGTTTGAAAGGTATGTGGCAAAACACCGAAGGGGAATGGTATGGAAAGGGTATAAGCAGGAGGAAGGGATGCTCGTTTCCGGATTTGGGGACCTCTTTGAGATAAAACCCAGAGTAAAAGGATATGCTTTTGAGCTTTATCCAGTTGGGGTTTTAAGACAGAATCTCTATGAGAATGAGGAAGAGTTTGTAAAAAGAGGAGGGGTGGATTTCTCATGGGGAGTGACACCCTCTTTGATGTTTCAAGCAACCTTTTATCCAGATTTTGCAGAGATAGAGGCAGACCCATACCGGGTTAATCTTTCAAAATATGAGACATATTATCCGGAAAAAAGACCCTTTTTTGTTGAGGGAGCAGATATTTTCAAGCCCGCAAGTATGGGACAAGGTATGGGTTTTTATTCTCCTTTTGAACTCCTTTATACAAGAAGAATAGGAAAGAAACTTCCAGATGGAAGAGAAGTTCCTATAATCACGGGAACGAAGATAACTCAGAAGGAGAAAACCTATGACTTGGGTGTGCTTGGGGTATTTACAGATTCGCTGGAAGATATAAAGAAGGCTCTCTGGACTGCAGGGAGATGTAAAAGAAGAATGTTTGAAAACTCAGAGATTGGCTTCTTGGGAATATTGAAGTATGAGAATAACTCCTCTTTTATTGGAGTAGATATTGATGGAGCCTTCAGGTGGAAGGGAGGTTCTCAGCTTCTTTTTCAGTTTGTACAGACAAAAGACACAGTATGGGGAAAGGGAATAAATATCGGTGGTGTTTTATCAAAGGAGAAATGGATTGTCATCTGCTTTGGAAGATACACCGATGAGAGATTTAATTTTAACAAAACAGGATACATGACCTTTGACCCCAAAGAAAGAAAAATAACAATAGGGGCTGGTCCAAGGCTGTATTTTAAAACGGGTTTCTTAAATCTTTTAACTGCGGGAGTTGCAGGAGGAGCGGAAACAGATGTACATCGGGTAGAATATTCCCTTGGGACATCCGAATGGATAACATTTGTTTTTAGAGATGGTTCAGGATTATCCTTTAATCATAACATTGGAGGTTCAGGAGGAGAGATCGTTGGAAATGACACTCTTTTTTATACCTACACCCATACAAACCTTAATTACTGGAGCAGCAGAGGGAGGATGCACTATGGTTTTTGGACTGGATATAAGTATACCTATAACTATGCCAAGGCATGGCTTGGAAAGCAATTAATGGGAAATTTCTGGTTTTACTGGAACCCCCTACCCAGGATTGGAGTTAATATTAATGGAACGGTTGTACTTGAGTATGACCCCTCAGGTAGAATATATCAAAAAACATTTTCCATTGAACCAAGATTCTCTTCCACTCTATCCCCTGATGTATACTTCAATCTCTATTTCCAGCCTGTTTACTTTTCAATACCTTCAGAAGGTATCGGTCTGGATATTTTTCATCTTCTTACCGGAGGACTTTTTGCTTGGGAAATAAAACCAAAATCATGGTTTTACATTGCTTTCACTTCCATAAGAGAGAAAAGAGAAGAAAAACTTACCGAGACAGAAAGAGTAATTGCCCTAAAGATAAAATGGGTATTTAATTTTTAAGGGAGGTAAGGTATGGGCTTTATTTTTTTAATGATTCTCAATATAAAGGGAATAGGAAATGAGGACTTTACGGTGTACTATCCAGAGGGATATAAAAGAGAGGCTATCTTAGCCCTTTCCTATCTTGAAAAGTATAAAAGACATGTGGAGAGCATAACCGGAAACATGCCAAGGAGATTAATTGTTATGATAGAAGACATAGGGGTTGTTTCTAATGGTTTTGCAGACCCCTTGGCTCCTTCTATACATCTATTTACAGCGGTTCCAAACCCATTTCCCAGGTTTGGAACAACAAGGTCATGGTGGAGGACTGTTTCAGTGCATGAGTACACCCATATAGCCCATCTCACAAATGTAGGAGGAATTCCTAATCTTCTAAGGTTTTTACTTGGCAAATGGATAATCCCAAACATGCTCTTTTCTCCACTTTACATGATTGAAGGGGTTACAGTCTTTACCGAGTCTTCTCTTGTTCCCTATGAAGGAAGATTGAATGAAGGGTATTACGATGCCTATAAAAATCTTCTTGCGAAAAAAAGAAAAATTCCCTCTGTTTCATATCTTACCCATCTACCCTATAACTATCCAGGATATACTCTCGGTTATCTTCTTGGAGGAGAATTCACAGAGTATCTTTCCCAAGACAAAGCCCTGAAGTCAAAGGGAGAAAGATTAAGAGAATACTACACCCTTTATGGAAGTACCTTTTTTACACTTACCGGTATTGATTTTCCAGCAATAAAGGTATGGAAAAAAAGAAAAAGAAGCCTTTATTATGAATGGAAGAGAAAAGAAGAAGAACACGCTTCTTATACAGAGATTCAAGGGGAAGAAATAGCAAAGGGATACCGATTAAACTTTTTAGCCAAGAATCAAGAGGGAATATATTATTATAAAACCATCCTCCTCCCTTTCTCATTTGACTATCTCCTTTCCTATGGAGAGGTTCTATTTTATGATTTTCAAAAAAGAATAAAAAAGCGGGTATTAAGAGGAGATGTGGTGCTCCCTTTAAAAACCGATGGAAAGGATTTATATATTGGAGTGCTTGAGCTTAAAAAAGGTGGCAAGAATGTTTCTCTATATGGATTAAGGTATGTTGTATCTCTGTATCGGATAAGAAATCAGAAGAAAGAGAGGATAATACAGGATGAAATAAAGAGTTTCGCTGTATATAAAGGTAAGATATTTTATAGCAAAAAAGAGAAAGAAGGCTCTATCGTTTACATTCTGGATAATAAAAAAATAAATATCTATTATGTGTTTGACAGTCTTTTAGTTCAGGATATGGTGTTTGACAAGGATGGTAACATGATTTTTATTGGGTATAAAGAGGGTGATGGTAATAATCTTTACATGTTAACAAAAAACAAAAAACTGCAATCCCTCACAGATGTCGACTTTTCATTTTCAGGACTATTCCTTAATGGCAAGAGTCTCTATTTCTCTGCAAATTATAAAGGGATGTGGAAGTCATATAGGTATGATTTAAAAAACAAAAAGCTATATTTGATTCATACCGATGATTTTGCCTATTACCCGGTGAGAGTTGGGAATTCGGTTTACTATATTACCCTTGCCCCGGATGGAGAGGTTTTAAAAAAGACAGAGTATAAAGAGAAAGAAATAGAATGGAATGAGAAGAGAAGAAGAATATCTCCTCCTCTAAGAATAACCTATGTTAAAAAGGGACTGAAAGAAGAGTTCCATACACTTCTATGGCCAGACTTTATGCTTCCTTACTGGACACCCAAAGTGTCAGGATTTATAGCAGTAGGGCATGATGCATTGGAGATAAACCGGTACGAGCTATATTTGAAAATGGATACCACCTTTTCTTACAATTTTATCTATGGATTCTCAGGGATTCCCTATACTCAAATTGATATAAGATTAAACAGTGATAGAAGTTCAACCCTTCTACAAGCTACCCATATTATCTTTGCAAAAAATACCGGACTGATAAGGGAAAATGATATACTTTTTGGAGTATACCCTTTTTCCAAGGAGGTGGTTAGCCTTACCGGAGTTTATATAAAACCAGATGAGAGAATAAGTGCAAAACTCTATGCAGGGGGAAGAGTCTTTATACCTGATTCAAGAAATTATGGCATTGAAGCAGGAGGAAGTCTATATTTTCCTTTGGGATTTCTCGTATTTGTACCGAGATTGGAAGGGGTTTACTCTCCAGGAGGAATAGAGATTTTTCTTACCTCCCATGACACCCTTAAAGGAACCTATGGAATAAAATCTCATGCAAGGTTTACCCTTCCACTCTTAGAACTGAATAGAGGAGTTGATTTTCCTCATTTATTTTTTGAAAGATTTTATCTTTCTTTTGATTTAATAACAGCAAGGACAGATAAGGAGGCAAACTACAACCTATTGGCTTATCTTACCACAGATATGAGCATTCTCAGTGGATTTTTGCGTTTCAGTCTTTCAGCAGGTGCTGGTTATGACCCAAAGACAGGCTTTTTCCCTATAGGGGGGTTTGGAGCGGAGCTCATACGATTAAAAAGAAGGGTTGATTTTACAGATGGTATTGGAAAAAGACTGGATAACAGAAAATACAGATTTTTGCTAAAAGAAAGGATAGAGGAGTTCAGAGGTGTTAATAGTAGGAGGTGTTTATGATTATCATTTTTATTTTTAGTTTTTACCTTAATGATGTTCTTGTTGTAAAAGAAGGAGTAATGCGTATTACATCCCCTGCTCTTATAAAGAGAGAAATTCTTGTGAAAAAAGGAGATTGGATTGACTCTCTCAAACTTTCCCAGATAGAGGTAAGATTAAGAGACCTGAAACTCTTTACAGATGTTGAGGTATATCCAAAGGATAGCTTATCTGACACAACAGACCTTATCGTTAAGATAAAGGAGTTCTGGTATCTTTGGCCAATAATCAATCTTTATCATTCCTCTGAAACCGGGTGGAACTTCGGAGCAGGAGTATACTTTGCAAATTTCAGAGGGATGAACCAGAGACTTTCATTTTATTACAATTTCATAGGTGAAAGCTCATTTACATTTGGATTTGAAGATCCATGGACAAGAGGACACACATATCACTGGGGAGTTGACCTATATGAGAAAAGATGGAGAAGAAGGATAGAAGAGTTTACCCAGAATGAAAAAGGAGTAAAGATAAACTACGGGAGAAATATAAATCCATATATTTCATGGACCCTGGGAGGCTATATTAAAGAGGTGAGTTCTGATAAGAAGGGCAAAACAGTTTCAGAGGATAACAAAGACCTTTATCTTAAACCTTATCTTGAAATTCTCTGGGATACAAAGGACAGTGAAGAAAATCCTTCACAAGGATTTAAGGAGACTTTTATTTTTTCTTATACAAAAGGGATAGAGCCTGACTTTACAATTCATGAAATAGAAGGGGATTTGAGATTTTATAAAAAAGTATTTTCAGAAGATATCCTTGCAATTCAAGCATGCTTTAATCTTAACATAGGGGATATAATTCCTGCATATCGAAAGGAATACCTTGGAGGAGAGGAGAGCGTGAGAGGATGGGATTACGGAACTCTGCGAGGAAACCACAGTCTATTTTTATCTTTTGAATATCGAATCCCAATCTATAAGATAAAGAAAAGAGATATGGGAAAATTGAAGAATGTAAGATGGGGTGTTTCATGGTATAACTTTTATGATGTTGGGTGGACAGCAGACTCCCTATCTCTTTCATATGATTTCTTAAGGAATCTTCCAGGAATAGATGGATTTGGGGCAGGATTGGTATTTTTTATTCCATACATTCGGATGGTAAGATTTCAACTTGCATACCGAGATGGATGGCATCCAGGGTTGAATCTCTCTTGGAAGTTTTAAAGGAGGTGTAAATGCTTTTTATTTTATTTCTTTTTAATGCAGTGGTTAGAGGAAGGGTTTATGATAAGAATACTTACGAACCAATTGCCTATGTAAACATTTATACCGAGGATAGAAAGGAGGGGACTACCAGTGATGAAGGGGGATACTACCAACTTATGCTTTCTCCAGGAGAGTATAGAATCTATTTCTCAATGCTTGGATATGAGACAGTGATTAAAAGGATAAAGATAAAAGAGGAAGAGGAGATAAAGGTGGTTGATGTGGAGATGAAGATAGAGCCGGTAAGGCTCAAGGAGATAATAGTAACAGCCCAGAGAAAAGAGTTCAAAGAGGAGCCAAGGATTCATTCTGCCATTGTTTATTCAAGAGAATTAAAAACCCTTCCATCCCTTCTTGAAGAGGATGCATTAAGAAGCTTAGAGATTCTGCCAGGGGTAACAAAACCATCAGATTTTTCAACCGGACTTTTTATAAGGGGTGCAGGATGTGATGCCAATCTTGTGCTTTTGGATGGTGTAGAGCTTTTCAATCCTCAACATCTGGGAGGTATAGTATCTACATTTGATGCAGATATGGTAAAAAAAGCAGAACTTATACTCTCTGGTATTCCTGCCTCCTATGATGGAAGGCTTTCAGCAATTATAGATATTAAGACAAAACCCGGAAACAGGATAAAACCCAGGTTCTGTATCTCTTTAAGCCTTTTGTCTGCAAAAATTTCAGGAAATGGTCCTTTATTTGATAACACAAATTATGCATTTTCACTGAGAAGAACCTATTACGATAAGGTTATCCCCATTTTTACAGATGAGTTTGTTTTCCCGTACTATTTTTATGATGCTTATTTGAGGTTTGGAAAGGATTTTAAAAATGCCCATCTCTTCTTTTCCGGGTTTTATAATCAGGATAAGGTTTTCTATGTGGATGAAGAGTTCAATATAGATGTTTCATGGAGCAATAGGGCAGTGGCTTTAAACTATTTTCGTAAGATAGATGAAAAGAGTATTTTCTCCCTCATCATCGGGAATACATGGTTTTATCTGAATCAAAATGTGGCAGATAGTTTTCTGTTATGGAACAATCGTATAATAGAGCCTATGTTCAAAGCAGAACTCTCTACAAACTGGGGTAAACAGAGAATAAAAATTGGTGGAGAGACAAAAATTGAAAATATATACTATCTTTTTTCAGTTCAAGAGGGATTTAAATACCTAATGGATGTAACCACCTATCCTTTTGGAGCTTACCTACAGGATGCCATAAGGATAAACCACCGGTTTCTGTTCACCCCTGGTATTCGGTTGAATCTTTTTCTTACCTATGCAAAAGACACATCAAAGAAGGTTTTGTATTTTAAGCCTGCACCTCGGATATCTTTAAAGTATTTTCTAAACGAAGTTACAGGAATTATTTTTTCCTTGGGAAAGTTTCATCAGTTTACAGTGGCTGCGGTATCTGAAGAGGACTACCTTGCACCTTTTTTAATGAACTGGCTACCAGTTGCTGGAAAGTATAACCCTCCAGAGGCATGGCATTATAATCTGGGTATTGAGGGATGGCTTGGTGAAGGGATGGATTACTTTGTTGAGTTATACTATAGAAGATACAAAGACCTTCTCATCCTTCAGGAGTCCTCCAAAATAGACCTGGATAATCTTTTAAACACCATTTTCAAAAGCCCAGGAACCGGGAACGCTTATGGAGTGGATGTGATGTTTAAAAAGATAACCGGGATTTTAACAGGCTGGGTGTCATACTCACTTTTATTCTCAGAGGTAAATTTTGAGGGCATTACCTATCCCCCCTCCTGGGACCGAAGACATAACCTGCACCTTGTAATCCTTTTGGATATTGGGAAAATTGCAAGGACGGGTCTTCAAACAAGTTTCTCCACTGGAAATCCATACACCCCAATTATTGCAAGATGGAGGAACTGGTACTATCATCACTTCAAAGATACATTAGAATTCAGATGGAGAGATAAAAAAGGAGAGAAAAATAGAGCAAGGTATCCTTCTTATTTTAGAATAGACTGGAGTATTTCAAAAGAGTTTAAAATTTTTGGCAAAGATGCGGAGGTGAAGTTGAACATTATAAATATTATAAATCACAGAAATGTATTCATATATTACTACGATTATACAAAAGAACCTCCGGTTTTAAGGGATTTTCCAATGCTTCCAATAATTCCATCCTTAGGCTTTAAACTTAAAATATAAGGAGGGAAAATGAAGAGATTTTCCATATTCTTATTTTTTCTTTTAGAATGTGGGGAAGAATCACTAAAAGAACCACAGAGATTTTATGTGGTTTTTGGAGTTATCTGTCCTGAATTTTCCAGGCAGCAGGTAGTTTTTGACTCAAGTTATTCTGTCACAGAACCTGTGGAGGATACTGCCGGAATAAGGGATGCAGAGGTCTATTTAATCTCCTTGGGTGACACAATAAGATTGTACGATTCAGAAGAGACTCCTGGTATATATAGCACCGAGGAAAAAATAGAACATGGTAGGAGCTATACCCTTGAGATATTCTATAAAGACAGTTTAATTTTAGAGGAAAAGACCGAGGTTCCTGGAAAGTTTAAGATAAAAGAGCCTTCATGGGGAGATACGGTATATCTTTCTTCCCCTTCTTCGGTTGTATGGACAAAAGCTTCTGGATGTTATCGCAATACCTATATAATATGGGCAGAGGTTTTGGGAAGCAACGAAGCCTTTGCAAATCTTGCCTCAGAGGATACATCCTCCAATATCTTCAATTTTCGTCCCCTGTTCCCAGAAAAGGACACTTTTTATCTTATTTATGTGGAAGGGTTTGACGAAAATGGATACTCTTGGGCAAGAGGAAATGAGGATGTAATAGATGAGGAGGATGTAGTTGGAGTGTTCTATTCGGTAACGAAAGATAGTGTGTTGGTTTATGTTAAGTGAAAACATCCTTCAACAAAGAGACATAAAAACAGGAGGTAATCATGTTATACTTAATTCTTCTTTTTTCAATTAAGGAGCTGACCAGAACAATGGTACTTAATAAAATAGAAGAGCCCTTAAAGGAAGATAGTTTAAGAATCAATAAAATCCCTAAGGAGGATACTGATTTTGAACTCTATCTTCCTTGGGATGTGCTCCTTGACATGGGAATAAATAGTGGGGTTCAGAAGCTAAAACTGGCTCTTTCTGGAACCTGGAGAAGGCATGGAAAGATAAATATATCCTCTGCAGTTACATCCTTTCCAAAAGAAGAGATTGATAAAATCTGTATAAAATACATCTATGGAGATATTAAGATAAGAATAACCGAGACAGATAGCATAAAAATAAAAACATCCGCAAGGCTTACCAAAAAGGATAAGAAACTGGTTATAGAAGGTTCTTTTGAAAAGAAAGAATTAAAAGGGTTTTGGTATGAGAAAAATATGAGGACAAGAATAGAGGCTCCAGCAGGAATAGAGATTTTAGCCAACATTATTTCGGGGAATGCAGAGATATACTTTTCTTCAGCAGAGGAAAAAGAGACAAAGATAAAACTACAAACTCTAAATGGAGACATAAGGGTGGATGGAGAGAAACTAAAGGGAAGGGTGGATATGGAGCTTTCGGTACTATCCGGAGATATTGAACTTTATTTTGCACCGGAAGGAGAGGTTGAACTTTCCGCAAGCTCTGGTGATATTACAGTATCTGCAGACCCTGTTAAAATTCTTTCTGCAGAGTATCGCATTCGTACCCTATCAGGAAATATATACTGCACAAATCTGATTGCCAAAAAGGTAAAACTCTCTACTTTTTCTGGAAATATAATGCTTGGAGCAGATGATACAGCAGAAAGATGTAAAGATTGCAGATATTTTCTTGAAACCATCTCAGGGGAGTGAGAAAAGAACATTCCCTAT
>CAZUTC010000053.1:0-11024 GCA_964623485.1 uncultured bacterium
GTGTGTATCATCTCTCCTCCTTTTGAAAATTATACTTATATCTAAATTTTTGTCAAATTAGGTTTAAAATAAACAAAAATATTTCTTTACACTTTTTCAAAAACTATAAAGATTAAAGTTTGAAATGTTAAAAGTATAAAGAGATTCTTTATAATTCTTTTAAAATCTCCTTTAAAAATTTATAAAATTTAGCCACAGATGGGATATTAACGACCTCTTCAGGAGAGTGAGGATGTTTTATGGTGGGACCAAATGAAATCATATCCATTCCTGGAAACCTCTCTCCTATTATGGCTGTTTCCAGTCCTGCATGAACTGCCTTTACCTTAGGTTCCTTACCAAATGTGTTTTTATATACTTTTACTGCTTTTTTCAAAAGCAAAGAATCTGGATTTGGTCTCCATCCAGGATATCCCGGAGGCTGTTTTACAGATGCTCCAATAATTTCTCCTGCTGCTTTAAGGATATTTTTCACATATTCAAGCTCTGAATTAACTGAACTTCTGGAGTTCTCCACTATATGTACTCTTCTATCTTCTGTTTTGATTAGTGCAAGATTTGTGGATGTTTGCACAAAATCTATCATATGGGGGTCTCGAGAAACAACCCCATGGGGAAGCAAAAGAAGAAATCTCAATATTCTTTCTTTATCCTCCTTTACCATGGGTAAAAAATCAAAGGATACCTCCTCCAACTCAATCTTTATTCCTGGATCCTTTACTGAAAGCTCCTCTCTTATCTCCTTTTCTATTCTCCCCAATCTTTCTTTTATCTTTACCTCATTGTTGGAAGCAAAAACAGCTTTACACTCCCTGGGGATAGCGTTTCTTTTATTGCCTCCATCTATGGATACAAGCTCAATCTCTTCCTTTATATTATAAAGGATTCTTGTAATTATCTTTATCGCATTCCCTCTTTCAAGATGAATATCCAGACCGGAATGACCTCCTTTTAATCCCTTTATTTTCAAAACATAAAAATTTTTGAATCTTTCCTTTTTTCTTGTGATGGGGATAAAAAATTCGGTATCTGCGCCTCCTGCACATCCTATTATAAAAACTCCCTCATCTTCGGTGTCAAGATTCAAAAGTCTTCTCCCTTTTATAAAGGATTTTTCCAATCCTCTCGCTCCGGTTAGTCCGGTCTCTTCATCCACTGTAAGAAGAATTTCTAAGGGGGGATTTATTAAATTCTCTTCCTCAAGAATTGCAAGGCATGCTGCAACTCCTATTCCATTATCTGCTCCCAGACTTGTCCCAACCGCTTTTACCCATTCACCCTCTATTTCTATTTTTATTGGGTCCTTTTCAAAATCATGCTTTACATCCTCATTTTTTTCACACACCATATCCATATGAGCCTGTAAAATAACCCCTGAGCATTTCTCCTTACCTTTTGAGGAAGCCCTTCTTATCACTACATTTCCTATTTTGTCCACATCAAAGGATAGATTTTGTTTTTTTGCGAAATTTATCACATACTCTCGAATCTTTTCCTCCTTTTTTGAGCACCTTGGTATCTTCCTTATCTCATCAAAATGTTTCCAGAGAGTCTGGGGAGGTAATTTTATAAGTGAACTTTCCATCTCATCCTCCTTTTTTGTTATTCTGCAACCTCCTTTATATTCTCTGGAGAGTCCAGCAATATCTCAAGCCCGTACTTGGGATGGTCTATCACCTTTCCTTCTACCTCCACAATTTTCCCTTCAAAATTATCTATATCTATTCCATATTTTTTAAACCTGTTCACAACCCTTGAAAATATTACCACAGTAAAACATTCTCCTCTTTTTCCAAAATTTAAAAAATAGGTGTTACTTCTTCGTGAGTATCCTACACTTTCAACCCTTCCTTTTACTATGCACCATTTTCCGCTCGCTCTTTTTAATGCTTCAAGATTCTTTGCATCTATAACTTCAAAGGTGTAAAGTTCCTCTTCATCAATATACCTTGTGTTTTTATTTTTCCACATCCACTCAAATCTTTTTTTATAGGTCTTTGCTATCTGCTTACTCTTTATAACCAGCAAGTCTTCAAAATTTTTGTGTTCTGCATATGAAGTCCAGTTAAAGGAGCCAGTGGTTATTACCCTTTCATCGTACACTGCAAACTTATGGTGCATTATCCCCCCAAAAGGAGAGGAATAAACCTTTACTTCCACTCCATTGGAGCTCAAAAACTTAGCCTTTGAAAACGGGTCATCTGTGTTTGCCTTTTCAAGAAGAACCCTTACCTTTACTCCTTTATCCTTAGCATCTACAAGTGCCTGAGCTATTCTTCGATTGGTAAAGCTATACATTGCTATACATATCTCCTTTTCTGCATTCATTATACAAGATAAAACCGCATCCTCTGCCCCACCCTCAGGAGAGAAGTAAACCTCTGTCTCTGAGGGGAATTCCTTACAGAAAACAAGAAAAGAAAGCAAAACAACAGATAACTTTAAAAATCTCATTTAAACCTCCTTATAATATACCACAATTATGTTACCAAGTTCATCAAGGGTATATATTATATTGGCTTTAAACTTTTCTAATTGGGGAGTGGAGAGGGAAAAAGCAAGCTTTTTATCATCTGCAAAAAACTCTCCGTTCTTTTTATAAACCTCGGTACAAGGGGAAAGGAAAACCGGAGGGGGAAAGGAAGGTCCATAAGGAGGCAAAAGAAAACGCATTTCATCGGAAAGCGAAGAAATGGGAATTACCATTTCATACTCCTCCTTCTTAAAATGAGGAAGCTCAAAATCCTCTCCAAGTTCTTCAAGGTTCTTTAAGAGTTCTTTAAGATTTCCTTCCTCTATGGAAAAACCCGCAGCGAGTTTATGACCCCCATAGTCTTTAAAGAGATACCCCATTTTCTTTAAAAAAGATAGCATATCGGTTCCTTCAAGACCTCTCACTTCTCCCACCCACTCTTCTTTCTCCTTTTTTACAGTGATTGCAAAGGCTGGGAGAGAATACTTATCCCTCAATCTTCCTGCACAGCTCCCAAGAAATTTTATCTCTATTCTGGGATCTACACAAACAACTATGTTTCCATAAATCTCTGCAGATTCCTCTGCGTAATCACACATCTTCTCCCTCTTTATGTTCCAATCCTCTATTCTTTCCTTCAGCTCATCGTATAATTTTTCAAGTTCCTCCTCATTTTCTGAGGTAAGAAGCAAAACTCCTCTTTCCTTTCCCGCAGTGTAAAAATACTGTATTCCTTTTTGAAAAATCTCTGTAACTGTAAGTGGAGGAAAAAGTCCTACCTTCTTTCTCCAGACCTTAAAGGGAGGATAAGAAGATTCACTCAATACATACATTGCATCCTTCACTATATACCTGTTTTCTGAAAGCAATGGGACTCTATCTGCAATTGTTCCTAAAGCAGCAAACCCAAAAAACTCTGGTTTTAAGGAATAAAGCTCTTCTATAGTTATGTCTGCCATCTTTTTATAAATAGCAGAAACGAACTTGAGGGTAACCCCAACCCCTGCAAGTTCTCTAAAGGGATAAATAGAATCTTTTCTTTTGGGATTTACGAATCCAGTAGCCCCGTAAGGGGGATTTAAGACTTCATGATGGTCTGTAATAATGACAGAAAGCCCCTTGTTCTCTGCATACATCACCTCTCCTCCACTGGAGCTTCCTGTATCCACGGTTATGACCATTGTGACTCCTTGGTTATAGAATCTATCTATAACATTTTTTGAAAGCCCGTACTTCTCCTCCTTTCTATCTGGGATATATAAAAATATATGGTCTTTTTCAACCCCAAGGTTTAATAAAGCCTCCCTGAGTAGTGCAGCAGAACTCATTCCATCAAGGTCATCATGTCCCCATATAAGAATTTTCTCTTTCTCCTTTATTGCCTTTATCACTCTCTCCACAGCTTTTTCTATATCAGGAAGTTTAAAGGGGTCCAAGTAGCATTCAAACCGTGTGAAAAGGAAACACTCTATATCCTTTACCCCTCTTTTTTCCAGCAGCTCCACCACTTTTCTATCCACCTTTTTTTCAAAACTCATAAATAAAACTGTATCCTAAATAGAAATTCATGTTATTAATGGATTCATCCTTTTCTCCCTCATAGACATCTTCTCCCTTTAAACTCTGTACGGTTACAAGAAGAGAAATAATATGCCTGAATGCTTTATTTTTACTTATTAATCCACACAGAAATCCATTCTCAGGGTTTTCCTCAGCCTGTGCTTTCCTTGCGTTTATCCCAGAAAAAATTGAAAAGTAATCGTTTAAGTATAGTTGTGCGTTTATTGATAACTCCTTTAAATACTTTTCCCATACATCTATTGATGTGTTTACCTCCAAAAGAGAAGGATATGTAGAAGGAAAAAGAAAACAGGAGGAAAGGTTAAAGAGAGAGTTTGTCCCTTCTCTTTTATGTTTATAAGAAAGCCCCAATACTGCATAGGGTTCCCATAATAAGGAGCCTCCTAAGGAGAAGGAAAACCCAGAGCTTTTTTGTGTGTTACAAATTAACTTGACATAATCAATGGAAACTCCTCCCAAGAGAAGGGAATAACCCGTTCCAAACATAATAGAGTAGTTTGAAATACTTCCCTCCTGCTCAAAAGGTATCTCCTCCTTTTTCACCCGGAACTCATCATAAATCTCTTTTAAAAAGCGGTACTTAAATGTCTTTTCGGTATTTTTCACAAAACCAAGGAATCCAAAGGATAGTCTATAAACCCCTGCAACATCAATCAAAAAATCGTACCATTTATTAGAAGCGGTCTCCACCCATCCTTCAAAGTCTCCATAGTAGTCGTAGATTTTCTTTCTTCTGGTCTCTTCAAAAGAGGATAGCAAAAGATAAACCTCTGCTCCTTTACTTATATATCCAAAGGAGGGGTTAAAGGAGAGAGCCCGAGGATTTGTAGAAATAAGATATTCTGAAATAAGAAAATTCACTGGTTTCGGAAGGGGTCTTCCCTCCTCCAAAAATCCTCTAAAAATCAGAGTAAAGAAAAAAATGTCTACCATATAAGATTCACCTCCATTTCAATCATGTTACTTTCTCGTTTTATCAAACTATCAGAAAAGGAAAAACTATGTCTATACTTTACCCGGTACAGAACAAAATCTCCCAGGCTTTGCTCAAAAACTATATAATACTTAAACCCATCATCTTCCAAAAAATCTATCCCCCTATCCTCAAATACCCATGTGGAGGCTCCATCTGACCTCCATACGGACGTTCCGAGTTCCAGCTCCACACCTTTTATCCTCCCCTCCCACCAGATAGAGAGAGCATCTGCGGATATTAATGCATCGCTTCCAAATCTGGGATCAGGAGTCAGTAAAACCTTTGTATTTTTGTACTCTGCTCTTAAGTAGTTTCCTCCACCTATTAAGAGAGAAAGAGTTACGGTTTTTTCATCCAGATTAGTTTTTGTAAATACCCCTCTTGAGAGTCTCCATTTTTTTTGTAATTTCTGGGTGAGTCTCACTCTCAAAGGATAAAAGATTCGGTATTCCACCGGAATCTGAAGTCTTGTATTCATCTTCCCCAAAGCTCTGTTTTCCCATATATCCAGATATCCTTTGGTTAGAATAAAATTTCTATGAAACTGATACCTGGTCTCCACATAAACTCCTCTTTCTGCTTTGGGCATGGGTAAATAGGAAAGCTCAGTGTACCGGGGGTCTTTAACCCGATACTCATACTCTATAGGGGTATCATCCAACCTTACCTGTTCGTAAAATCCTCTAAGGAAGGGATTTGAGTATTTTAAGGAATAGTCCCTTGTAATAAAAAGTATATATCGTTCGTTTTTTTGATATCTAATCTTTGAAATAAACGCATATGCCTTCTCTTTGGAGAAGGCAAGTTCTGCAGAAAACTCGGTATTACCTCCGACCACCCCTCTTCCATCTATACCCAAAAACCCAAATGTTCTCCCAGAAGGCAAAAAGAGATAGTTCAAATCATCCAAAGTATAGCCATCTCCCTCTCTATCCAGTGTTTCTGCGAGGGGTTTTAACTCCTTATCATAACTCAAAAACAAACCCGAAAATCCCACCGAAAAAGGCATAACTTTTTCTGGGCTATATTTTAGTCTCATCCCAAAAGCATTCTCCTTAAAATTTTTGTTAAATTGAGAATATATTTTGTAGGAAGGGAAATAGGAGTTTATGGAACCATCAGGATTTTCAATCCCATTTCTTTTTACTGAGGATAACACAAAGAAAAGTTTGGTATCACTAAGTTTTAGTACTCCTCCGGTTCCCTGAAGGGTATAACTGGATGTATAAAGCGCATCTCCTGAAATTCCCTCTATTACCCGGTGGTATCTTGGTCTTGTTTCTGGAACTGTGGAAAGCACAAGTCCTTGAGCCCACACTGCTCTATAATTCCCCACATATAACCGGTACAGAATCCCTTTATTCTCCACCCCTATAAATCCCCTCAGATCTTCTAAACCAGAGGATGAAAAACCAAGAGTATAATTTTTGCCAAATAAAATGGTAGCCTTCAAATAGGAAAAGGAAGTATCCTCCCCTGTTCTTGTATTTATCTTAAAATCACCGTGATAACCAGGGTATGCATAATCTTTAAAAACCACATAGGGCTTTAGGTTTCTGTATCCATAACCGGAAAGTCCTTCTACATTTCTCCTCATCTCACCGAAACTTCTTATTCTCTCATGACCTTTTATGTATCTCTTTATGGAGTAGGCATCCACCAAGGAAACCCCATCAAAGGATATAAGTTCATCAATATCTGCTTTATTAATGTTAAGGGGAAAGATAATCCCTTTCCTCCAGTTTTCCACAAAGAGATAACTTGGGCTTTCTTCTGAAGCAAGTTTTTTTTCTGTATCTCTTATATACCATAGGTCTCTTCTTTTCCTTTTTGAAGGCAAGACAATGATACTATCTTTTATTTTTAAGAATTTCTCAGGAGTAATTCCCTCCACCTGAAGAAGTTGGTATATTGAGTTTATTCCCCCATGGATTTTTATATAAAGATAAATCTTTACTGCATCTTCTTTTTTTAAAGGAAGTTTTGCTATCTCTTCTATAGAGGCTCGATTAATATCTATAAGAGAAAAAAGTAAAAAAAACATTAAAACCTCTCTATGGGGATTCTATCAAATACCGGCATATCTAAATTTGAAGGACCTTTAATGCGGTATCTTATACTTGCAGCATAGGCAATCATAGCAGCATTATCGGTACATAACTCAGGTTTTGGGAAGAAAAGCTCCCATCCTTTTTTCTGAGCTGTAAAATAAAATTTCTCTCTCAATCTTTTATTAATGGAGACTCCACCTGCGATCCCTATCTTTTTTATCTCTGTATCCTTTGAAGCTTTATCTATCTTTTCAATAAGTACATCAAAGGCTGCCTCTTGGAAGCCTCTTGCTATATTCTTTATCTCTACATCTTTATTTTTTTGATAAAAATACTTCACCGCTGTTTTCAACCCCGAATAACTAAAGTTATATCCCTTCACCTTTGCCCTTGGGAATTTTACCTCTTCTTTTGCCTCTTTAGCAAGTCTTTCTATATATGGACCTCCGGGATAACCAAGACCCAGAACTCTTGCAACCTTATCAAACGCCTCTCCTCCTGCATCATCTATTGTGGTGCCAAGTTGTTTATATACTAAAAAGTCCTCTACCATTATTATTTCGGTATGCCCTCCGGATACGATAAGCACAAGTAAGGGAGGCGAAAGGGATGGATGAGAGAGAAAAAGTGAAAATATGTGCCCCTCTATATGATGCACACCCACAAGGGGGATGCCCAGAAAAAGCGATAAGGATTTGGCAAAACTTACCCCTGTGAGAAGAGCTCCCACAAGACCTGGACCTTGGGTAACCCCGATAAGCTCGATTTCTTTTATAGTGATACCCGCTGTTTTAAGGGCTTCATCCAGAATCGGGAGGAATAACCTCAGATGAGCTCTTGAAGCAATCTCTGGAACCACTCCTCCGTATCTTGTATGTATCCATTGAGAGGATACTATATTGGAAAGAATATTTTTTCCCTCAACCACTGCAACCGATGTCTCATCGCATGAGGTTTCTATTCCAAGAACCTTCATCTAATTATCACATCGAAAAGAGAAGGTTCAACAATTACTTGAACACCAGGAGGAACCGTTATCTCTGCAGGAAGCTTGTGATGACCTTTTTCCATCTCCTTTACTCTTACAACCACCTTTATGCTATCTTTATTTACTTTTTTCATCTTACTTTTCGGCCCTTTTATGATAACCTCAGCTTCCTTTGTAAGAAGGTATGCATTCGTGCCTGCTTTTTCTAAGTTTACCGGCATATTTCTAAAAACTATAACCGATTCAGGCTCTATATTTACTTTCACTTCTATAGATTCGGGCTCCACCTTTACCATATCTTTCAAGCTTTCTGGAAGGTTGATTGGTATTTTAATATTGAAGGATTTGTTTTTTCCTTCAACATTCACAGGTTTTGTAATTAATTGAGTAAAGTTTTTAAGAAGGTTTTTAGGTCCAAAAATATTAACCCATTTCCGGTATTCGATTTCTGGAAAAGAGTAACCCTCCTTGGGTATACCTTCCACTGGAACATAAACCACAACTCTTTTTCTATGGAGTTTTTCAAGCTTTATAGATAGAAAATAGGGTTTGATTCTTCTAACCTGAAGTACCGAGGGGATAGAGAGTCTCTCATGTAATTCTACGGTTCTTTCTCCCTTTGAAGCATCCGAAAGATCTATAATTACCTTGGGTTTAGATGAAAGAAAACTTAAAAAGTGCTTTACTTTTCCCCTGAGTTCTACTTCCACAGAATCCACCGGGGTATCTGCTAAGACAAGATGAGGTGGTATGTTTTTAAAAACCACCGGGATCTTAACATTTCTAACCTCTTCCCTTTCCATAACAGAAAAAACCCATAAAACAATGGCTCCTAAGAATGCGAGAAGTTTTAGCCACCAATCTTTTAAAAAGTATTTAAACATTTAAGGCACAAATTTATAGGGAATGGCGGCTCTGGATGGAACAGGTTTATCCCCTACCTTTGCAGGGCTGAATTTACTTTTCTTGGCGGCTTCGAGAGCTTCACTATCACATAGAGAGTTGCCCGAACTCTTTATTATCTTTGCTTTTACCACATTTCCATTTTCATCTATTCTTACCTCAACCACTGCTACACCTTCAAAACCTATTTCTTTTAATAAACTGGGATATCTTGCAACCGCTCTTTTTATGAGCTGAGGGGGCGTATATTTTTCTATAGGTTTTATCTTCCTCTCCTTTTCTTTTAAGGTATCTTTTGGTTTTTCGATTTTCTCCTTTTCTTTTTTTAATATCTCCTCTACAGAAGGTGAAGGAGTCAAAGAGATTGAAACAGTCTCTCTTCTTCCCAGAGTTAAAGTCTCGGGAACCGTGGAAACAAAGGGAATTCTCGAGACAAGTTCATACCTTCTTTGATATCTTTTTTCCATCCAGAAAAAGCCTGCATTTTCTAATGAGAAGTCCTTGGAAGAAAAAAGCTCTTTTCTTTTTATTATAAGTTTTCTGGGGTTAACAAGAAAAACAGCAGGACATCTATCCAAAAGTATATAGTTAAACATTCCCCATACCTCTTTTGCTTTTTGCCAGTTAAAGGAGGAAAAGGCAGCCAGCATAAGGGAATCGGCTATTTTTTCCTTAAAGCCGGTAAAGTTAAAAATTCCAGTGTCAGGAGATGAATGCCATAGTTCTAAGGGTTGAAGAGCAAAACCCACATTCCAAGAAAGAAGAACCATATCAAAATCTCTGTTTTTGAGCTTTTCTATATAAAAGGAGGGTGTTGAGTAAAATGGCTGTATGGTTACTCCTATCTTTTCTAAATCCTCTTTTATACTTTCGGTTATCATCCTTGAAAGGGAATCTGAAAGAGAAAGCATTCTTAATACAACCTTTTCTTTATTCAATCCTGCAGACTTCATAAGTGCTATAGAGTTATGAGGAAGATAGTCATATCCCTTTGCTCTTCCCTCATACGCCCAGTTATGAGGAGGGATAAATCCTTGGAGAATATTAGCATAACCTTTAAATACTCTGTTTTTTATTTTCTTTTTATCTATTCCATAAGCAATTGCTTTTCTCAATGTTATAGAGGGAACATTCTTGAGATTAAAACCTGCAAAGATTATTTTATCAGAAGGGTAAGAAATCACTTTAAAATTTTCCTCAATCTCTTCGGTTATCATCCAGGAGGGAACATCATAAAGCATATCTATTCGTTTCTCTCTCAAATCCCTTAATGCTTCCTTAAAATCCGCATAGAAAAATAGAAACAGTCTTTCAACATTTGGCTTTTTACCGAAAAAGAATTCATTGGGAGCAAACTCCGCATATCTCCCTCTCTCCCACCTAATAAGCTTAAATGCTCCATTGCCCATGGGTTCTTGAGAAAATTGAGAAAGATTCATTTTCTCAATTATATGTTTTGGTAGGGGAGGAATATTTATATCCAGAAGCATATTATGATACGACCTTTTGAAAATAATCTCAAAACATTTATCATTTATTTTTACCACTTTCTTAACATTTCCAAGTCTATACCGGAAAACCGAACCTATCTTTGGGTCTTTTGCAAGTTGATAAGTAAATATGAAATCATCGGATGTAACAGGCTTACCATCCCACCATTTTGCCTCCTTTCTTAAGAAAAATCTAACTTTTTTAAGGTCCTCACTATAATACCAGTGGGTGGCAAGTTTTGGTTCTAACCTACCATCTCTTCTTATATCAAAAAGAGAGCAAAAAACAAGTTTATCTATCCCATCTATTCTAAAATCAAACGGATTAAGTGGATTAAACCCTTTAGGTTCATCCATAACCCCTATTACAATACTTCCTCCCCTTATCTCAACAATTTCCTTCTCTTTTTTTATTTTACAACCCAAAAACCAAAGAAAAAGAACCAAAATCAGTTTCCATCTTTTCATAAAAAAATTATAAGGCTTCTTAAAAAATAGTCAAGAAATCCCATCATTTGGGCTAAGAGACCATTACCAGGGAGAAAATTATTTTAATAGGCTA
>CAZUTC010000054.1:0-10454 GCA_964623485.1 uncultured bacterium
TGCTCACATGGTTTATGGGGGCTGGTTTTTCTCTGCTTGCTCTGCTCATTGCCCTTTTAAAACTCTTTGGATGAAAATTACTTTTCTTCGTCAATTCCTAACACTGCCTCTAAAGTATCGCTATACAATAAACCTTCTTTCCCGCTTATGTTAAACACAACTCTGGCAGTATCTTCAAAAGCACCAACATTTTTGAAACTTGCCTTTGGCACATAACTCTGACCAATTAATGGCTTTTCAGAATCAATGCTCAAGGCAGCATAATCATGGTTGAAGGCGTGCTATACAACTTTACTATATTCCTTTGGCTTATTTAATAAAAAGTATTTTAAATTTTGAAATATTGTGTTTCCCTTTTGTAAGTTATTTGGGTTAAAGAAAGACCACGAGTAAGAGAATTATTTTAATAGCCTATGGAAAGAAATTTACTTCCAAATTGAGTGTTATTATATTAGATGAAGTAAGCTCGAATATAATTACTTCATGGGGTAACAAAATACCATCCTATGACAATTTTTTTTTCGGTTAAAGATTGACAGGATGAAATTTGAGCATATAATTTAAAAAACAAAGGAGGTAGTATTGAAGAGAGAGTACGATGCAATTTTTGTTATAGATTCAGATAAGAATGAAAAGGAGATAGAGGAGTTTAAAAACAAAATCCAGGGAATATTTAAAAAATATAAGGCAGAACCCGGCGGTCCACCAGATGTGGAGAGGAAGGAGTTGTATCATCCCATAAAGAAAAAGAATTCAGTACTTTTTTTAAGATATAAACTCACATGCGAACCCCAGAGTATAGAGGATATTAAAAAAGCCATAAAGCATGAAGAGGAAATTTTAAGGTATGCCTTCTGGCGAAAGGAGGATTAAATGGCGGATTTAAAACTACCAAGTGTTAATTATATAATAATAGCAGGAAGACTTACCCAGGATCCTGATTTAAGGTATACCCCCCGAGGAACTGCTGTATGTACCATGAGAGTTGCAGTGACAAGGTGGTTCAGAGATAAGGATACTGGAGAGTTAAAAGATGAATCAAGCTTTTTCAATGTTATAGCATGGAACAAATGGGCAGAGTTAAGTGGAGAGAGGTTGAAAAAGGGAAGCGCAGTGCTTATCGAAGGGCAGATACGCAGTAGAAACTGGGAAACCCCAACCGGAGAGAAAAGGTATACGGTGGAGATAATAGCAAGGAGGATGCAGTTTCTTGATAAAGTATCCTCTGAAACCCAAGAGGAGGAAGCAGAACCAGAGGAGCTGGATATACCCCCAGAGGAATTTTAATGGATAAAAAACTGCAGAGGTTTATAAAAAACAATAAAATTGAATTTGTAGATTTAAAATTTACAGATATTCGAGGATTATTAAGACATATATCCTTTCCAATAGAAAGATTAGGTAAGGCATTTAAGCAGGGCATAGGTATAGATGGTTCATCTGTTGGATTTGCCCGGGTAGAAAGAAGTGACCTTGTGATAAAGCCTGACCCATCCTTTTATTTTATAGACCCCTTCTATTCTGCCCCTACCCTCTCCTTATTTGCGGATCTCTATTTAGGAGATGGAAAGACACCAAATCCCCTCTTTCCCAGAACAATTCTTAAAAATGCAATAGAAAAAATCAAAAGAATTGCAGAGAATATTCTTGTGCTTTCCGAGCATGAATTTTATATATTTAAGAATATAGATTTCTCCTTAAAAAAGGATTTATCTTTTTTTAGAATAGAAAGCCTTGAGGCAGAACCTGATGAAAGAAAATACAATGCCTACCATATCGCTCCCCCGGAGGATATATACACTACTTTTAGAGTAGAACTTGTAAGGCTTCTTGGAAATGCTGGAGTCCCCGTAAAGTATCATCACCATGAGGTGGGTAAATACGGTCAGGCAGAGATAGAAACTGATTTCACTCCTGCATTAAGAGCGGCAGATAATATAACCTTGGTGAAGTATTTTTCAAAAAATCTTGCAAGAAAAGAGGGGGTATATATAACATTTATGCCAAAACCCCTCCAAGAAGAGGCAGGGAATGGTCTACATCTTCATGTAAAGATGTTTAAGAAAGGTAAAAATATATTTGCAGGTGAGAAGGAACAGTTGTCAGACCTGTGCAGGTATTGTATAGGAGGTATAATAAAGAATGCAAGGGCATTGTGCGCTATAACAAACCCGAGCACAAATTCTTATCGAAGACTATGGGGAGGTCTTGAGGCACCAAGAGGAATATTTTATTCCTTTGCCAACCGAAATGCAGCAATAAGGATACCAGGGTATGTGAGGACTGAGGAGGATAGAAGGTTTGAATATCGAATACCTGATGCAGTGATGAATCCATACACCGGTATTGCAGGAATAATTACAGCATGCCTGCATGGTATAGATGAGAAGATAGAACCAGAAAGAGTAAAAAATCAAAAACTTCCCCTTTCTTTAAGAGAGGCTCTGGAAGCCCTTCGAAAGAATCCCGGGTTTTTAACCCGCCAGGAAATATTCCCTAAGGAGTTTATTGACCTATGGATTGAAATAAAGGAAAAAGAGGTAGAAGAGATAGAATCCTACCCAACTCCCCAAGACTATGTGTATTATTTTAACTCATAAGAGATAGATGATGATTTTTTTTATTTTTTCAAAAGTTCTGCTTGCAGAGGAGAGTTTTGATTTTGGAAATGCCTTAAAATCTTATGTCTATTCCCATAAATTCTGGATAAAAAATACTGGAGAGGATACCGTAAAGGTGATATCAGTAAGACCCACCTGTGGTTGTTCAACTGCTCCCTTAGAAAATGATACAATACCTCCAAATGATAGTGTTTATGTCAAATTCATATTTGATTCAAAGGGATTTTCAGGATTCAAGAAAAAACATGCATATATAAGCATAACATCTGCTCCAACCTTCAAGATATCCATTTTAATAAACCTCCTGGATGATTACCAAATACCTTTCAAAATAATCCCACCCATTGCAAGATTAAGAAGCAAAGAAGATACCGTGCTTGAAAAGATAATAAAAATTAAAAACCTTACTGAAAAGGAGTTTAAACTGAAAGTCATTGCATTTGACCAAGACCTTGTAAAGGATGTTAAACTTAAAGACCCCGGGTTAGAAGGCAATGGTGTTCAGGAAGTGATTTTAAAAATAATTGGGAAAAAGGGGAATGAAAATGGCTGCGTAACAATAGAAGCATCCAGAGAAAATAAGGCGTATCGATTTACTATCCCAGTACTCTGGGAGAGAAGAGACTAAGCTAAATCTTGTAAGCCCTCTCCTTCCATACAATACTTCTCTTAAAGATAACCTTAAGGAGAGAGTTGAAGGCAAAAAGAAGAGAAAAAAGAATCATAAATGGATGAAGGATTATGGAAAGCATACCCTCCCCCACTCTAAGCACTACTAAAGAGCGTAAAAGGATTATAAAAATAACCTCCAAAAATACCGGATTTTTTAGGGATATCCAGGGATTAAGATAAAACCTCACAAATGGATGAAGAAATACTAAGTATCCAAAAGTAAGAAATAGAATATAGGAAAGGGCAGAGTATCCAAATGCTCCGAAGGAGTTCTTTGAAAACCCATTCCATATTTCTGCAAGATTTTTATAGAATCTCACTTTTATCCTATTTTTACCTTCCATGATAACCATTCTTTCCCCAATTTTTTTCACATTCCTTGCAAGTTCAATATCGTCCACTATCTCTTTTTTTATCGCTTTATGCCCCCCTACTTTCTGGTATACCTCTTTTTTAACCATTATAAAGGGACCTATGGCAAGGGAGAGCTTGGATGAAGAGAGTTTATTAAGTAAATGGAAAGGAAACAAAAGGTAGAATGCAAAATGAATTACTGGTAAAATTATTTTTTCAGCCATTGTTCTCATATCAAGCTCTGGAATGGCTGAAATAAATAATGCCCTGTTCTCTTTTGCAATTGAGTATGCTGTTTTTAAAAAAGAAGGAGAATGCTTGGTATCTGCATCAACAAACACAAACCATTCTCCTCTTGCTTCCTCTGATAATTGATGGCATGCCCAGTTCTTCCCGGTCCATCCAGAAGGAAGGGGTTTTCCCTTAAGAACCTTTATCTTTGATGGATTTTCTTTACAAAGCCTCAAAAGTATCTCATATGTTCTGTCATTGGAGGAATCGTCAAGGGCAATTATCTCAAATTTTGGATAGTCCTGAGATAATAAACTCTTTATACAGTTTTCTACATTCTCTTCCTCATTTCTGCATGGTATAAGTACCGATAAAAAGGGATACTTCTTGGGGAGTCTCTTTACTTTCTGCTTTTTAAAGTAGATTATATTTCTCCACAGGTTTACAGATATAAGAGAAAGGACAAGAAGGATAAAGAGGTCTACCATTGCATTCTCATAAATTTTTCTATACCCATCCAAATATCAATAACCTGCCATCTCCAGAACCGGTAGGAGAAGAAAGATTTCTTAACTCCAAGGTTTGCCACAATTAAGAAAGAAACAGTGACTTCTTTCATGTCTCCTACATGATATATACATCTTTATAATTGTCAAGAAGTTCTATATTATCTGAGAGAGATACTTCTTCCCAGGTAACTGTCTCACAGCTCCTTTTATTTCGAGAGAGAACATAAGTTCAAGAATTCTCGAAACTTCCATGCCTGTCTTCTCCACTATTTCATCCACATACATAGGCTCACTTGAAAGAACATTCATTATTCTTTTTTCTTCTTCGGATAAGGAGATTTCGATTCTTTCTGCTCTTTTTTTGAGAGCAAACTCCTCAAGGAGATCCTCTGCCGAGGTAAGTATCCTTGCGCCTTCCTTTATCAACCTATTGGTTCCTTTGCTTGTTTTTGAATATATGGGACCAGGAACTGCAAATACTTCTCTTCCTTGTTCTGCTGCCCATGCCACTGTATTTAACACTCCGCTCTTCTCCCCTGCCTCCACAGCAATTACTGCCGCTGAAAGTCCTGAAATTATCCTGTTTCTTTTTGGAAAGTTCTGAGCAATGGGTTTTATACCTATGTTGAATTCGCTTAAAACAGCTCCCTTCTCTGCTATTTCATCCTGTAGTCTCCTATTTTCAGAGGGATAGTATATATCCACACCGCATCCCAGCACTGCGAGGGTTCTTCCCTTCTTTAGGGCTCCTCGATGGGCTGCGGTATCTATCCCCCTCGCAAGTCCACTTATAATGGTGACACCGCTCTCTGCAAGTTCCTCTGCCAATCTCTCTGCCACATACTTTCCATAAGATGTGGCATTCCTGGTCCCTATTATTGCCACAGGTAGCTTTTCTTCTTTTTTAATCTCTCCTCTATAGAAGATTACGGGAGGCAATGGAGTTATGTTCCTTAAAAGTACTGGATATAACTCATCAAGAAATGTAACAGCCTTTATCTTTAATCTTTTTAGCCTTTTTATTCTCTCATTTATTATTCCGGTTCTTCGATAATTCTTTATTTTTTTAGCAAGTTCCTTAGTCATTCCCATAACCTCTGTCAATTCAGATAAAGAAGCCTCAAATACCTCTTCAGCAGAACCAAAACGTTTTAATAAATAGTATATCCTTATCTCTCCTATCCCCTCAACAGATAAGAGCTCAACTATCCTTTCTGGGTCCAACCATATCCTCCAGTTTACTTTTTAACTTCTCTATATTGATCTTCTTGAGAGCAGATACAAAAAGAAAAGGTTCTTTTAAAGAAATTTTTGGAACACTTTTTAGAAGGTCTATTTTATTAAAAACCACCACCTTTGGCTTTGAGAGTATTAAGGGATTGTATTTTTCAATCTCTTTTATTAAAATCCTATATTTTTTTAATGGTTCATCTGTTACATCTATAACAAAAACAAGAATCTTGCTTCTTTCAATATGTTTTAAGAAATCAAGTCCTAAGCCTTTTCCGAGGTGTGCATCCTCTATTATTCCTGGAATGTCTGCAATTGTAAAGGAGAGTCTATCACTTCTGAGCATCCCGAGATTTGGTGTTAGGGTGGTAAAGGGGTAATCTGCTATTTTTGGTCCTGCCCCAGTCAATGCCTGTAAAAGTCTGGATTTTCCTGCATTGGGAAATCCCACCAGTCCCACATCTGCAAGCAGTCTGAGAATAAGCTTTAATTCTTTTTTCTCCCCTTCTTTCCCTTTTTCTCTTATTCGTGGTGCCTGTCTTGTAGGAGTTGCAAATCTGGCATTCCCCTTTCCTCCCTTTCCTCCCTTTGCAATAAGCAAAGTATCAAAAGGGGTAAGAATGCTTCCCAGGAATTCTTTTTTCCCTTTATCGTAGACATCTGTTCCCAAGGGAACTTTTATGTATACATCCTTTCCTCTTTTCCCATGTTTATTCTTCCCCTTTCCATTCTCTCCATCTCCTGCTCGGTATATTCTTATATGTTCAAGGTCTGCCAGGGTTGAAAGGTTGGGGTCTGCGATTATATAGACATTTCCTCCATTTCCTCCATCTCCTCCATCGGGTCCTCCCCTCGGCACATACTTTTCTCTCCGAAAGGATATGCATCCATCCCCTCCCTTACCTCCAATTACTGTGATTTCTGCTTCATCTACAAACTTCACTTTTTAAACTTCTTTTTTAAGGCTTTTACTACCGGAGGAGGGACAAATTTGGATGTATCTCCTCCCAAGGCTGCTATCTCCTTTACAAGGGAGGAACTTACATAGGAGTATTCCTCTGCAGGTAAAAAGAAAACGGTTTCCACATCCGGGGCTATTTTTCTGTTTGTTAAAGCCATTTGAAACTCATAGTCAAAATCCGATATTGCCCTCAAGCCTCTTATTATAATATTTGCTTTCTTCTTCCTTACAAAACTTATAAGAAGCCCATCAAAACCTTCAACCTCTATATTGGGTAATTCTTTTAAGGAGTTCTTGGCGAGCTCCACCCTCTCTTTTAAGGAAAAGAGCGGAGCCTTTTCCCTTCTCTTTGCTACTGCAATAATAAGTTTATCGCATAGAAGGAGTGCTCTTTTTATAACATCTATGTGTCCGTATGTTATGGGATCAAAGGTTCCCGGATAAACTGCTATCCTTTTCAAATACTGTGATTTTTGTGTCCCCATACTTTCTCTCCTTTATTTTTTTTAAATTTTTTGTTGTTCCAACTGTTTTTTCACTTTCATGCTCTATAATAAATATCCCATGGGATTTAAGGGAGTTTTCAACTAAATTAAGTAATTTTTCTATGTATCCTTTTCGGTATGGAGGGTCTGCAAATACCACATCAAACTCCTCTTTGTTTTTCTTTAAAAACCTTATCGCATCTCCATGCACTATCCATGCTGTTGTCTTTATCCCCAACTCCTTGAGATTTTGGGAAAGATATTTAACTGTTTTTGACGATTTTTCCACAAAAACCACATACTCTGCTCCCCTGGATAAAGCCTCTATCCCAAGAGCTCCTGCAGAGGAGAAAAGGTCAAGAACTCTTTTGCCCTTAAGTTCCCCAATTATACTGAAAATAGCCTCCTTCACCAATCCTGTGGTGGGTCGTGTGTCTGGGGATGACGGATACTTTAACACTCTTCCTTTCAGGTATCCTCCCAGTATTCTAACTTTCATCCGGCATGTATACCATTTCTATACCTGCTTCATGTAAAATTCCATCTGCGAACTCATCAGGATAATCCACAGTGTAGACTATTCTTTTAACCCCTGCATTAATAAGAAGCTTTGCACAGGTGATGCAGGGTTTATGGGTACAGTATAGGGTGGAACCTCGCACCGATATACCAAAATATGCTGCCTGAACTATTGCATTTTGTTCTGCATGAATTCCCCGACATATCTCCTGCCTTTCTGCCGAAGGTATTTTGAGTTTCTCCCTAAGACAACCTATTTCCGTACAATGAGGAAGTCCTCTTGGTGCTCCATTATAGCCCGTGGCAAGTATTCTTCTTTCTTTAACTAAAATGGCTCCCACAGACCTTCTTAAACATGTGGACCTCTTTGCTACAAGTTTTGTTATTTCTATAAAGTATCTATCCCAGCTTAACCTATCCACTCTTTTTCATAACCCCAAAATCTGCAACCTCATCATCCTGCTTTAAAGATATAAGTTTAACACCTAAGGAGTTTCTTTTCTGAAGCTTTACAGAGGATACCGGAATTCTTATGGACATTCCCTTTTTTGTTATTATTATTATCTCATCCTCTTCTGATGCACCTCTTGCATATGCAACTCTTCCTGATTTTTCATTTACCCTGATAAACCTTACCCCTTTCCCCCCTCTTGTTTTAAACCCTGGAAGTTCTTTTATTCTTATTCTTTTCCCATAACCTTTTTCTGTGACAACCACTATATCTTCCTTTTCATTAGCATGGTATCCTGCTATCACCCTATCCTCTGGACTCATTCTTATTCCCCTAACTCCTGCTGCATATCTTCCCATGGGTCTTACCAAAGAGGAAGAAAATCTTATGCAGTTTCCCAAGGATGTAAATATCATTACATCCTTCTCTTTATCAAGAAAGAATGCATCTACGAGTCTATCCTTATCTTGGAAGTTTATGGCTATGGTTCCGGATCTTCTTATATTTGAGAATGAAGCCACCGATACCTTCTTTACCAGTCCCTTTTCAGTAATCATGAAGATAAAGTTATGGAGAGAAAAGAGAGAAACCTTCGTTACAGAGCTTATCTTTTCCTCCTTCCCAAGTTCAAAAAACTGAACCAGAGGTTTACCTTTGGAATACTGAGATGCTTCGGGTATATCAAAAACCCTAAGGGTATAAACTTTCCCAAGGTTTGAAAAGAACAGAAGATGGTCATGAGTGGATGCTATTATCACACTTATCACAAAATCTTCATCCCCCACATCCACCACTGTCTTACCTCCTCCTCCTCTCTGCTGTTTCCTATACACTGTTAATGGAATTCTTTTTATATATCCCTTTTTTGTCAGAAGTACAACAACATCTTCCTCTTTTATCAAATCCTCTATCTTTATCTCTTCTGGCTTTTCCTTTACTATCTCTGTTCTTCTTTCATCTGCATATTTTTTCTTCAGTTCAAGAAGCTCCTGCTTTATAACTTCAAGAATTAGTGCTCTTGAAGAGAGTATTGTTTTTAATCTCTCTATCTCTTTTATCAACTCAAGGTACTCCTTTTCTATCTTTTCTCTTTCAAGTCCGGTAAGTCTTTGAAGCCTCATTTCAAGGATTGCCTGAGCCTGTTTTTCTGAGAGTGCAAATTTCTTCATAAGTCTTCCCCTTGCGGTATCGGGGTCCTTTGATGACTTTATCACAGCAATTACTTCATCTATTTTATCAAGGCATTTTTTTAGCCCTTCCAGAATATGGGCTCTCTCTTCCGCTTTTTTAAGCTCAAACTGGGTTCTTCTCTTAACCACTTCATGCCTGAATTCAACAAACTGAGATATCATCTCTTTAAGAGACATTATCCTGGGAACAAGTTCAACAATGGCAAGGAGTATTATACTGTATGTCACTTGAAGAGGTGTCATCCCATATAGGCTGTTTATTATTACCTCCTTCTGGGCTCCTCTCTTTAATTCAAGCACTATCCTTATACTTTCTCTATCCGACTCATCTTTTATATCTGAAATATCGGTTATTCTTTTTTCTCTTACGAGGTATGCTATTTTTTCTATGAGTTGAGCCTTATTTACCTGATAGGGTATTTCTGTTATGACAATTGCCTCCTTCCCCCCTTTTCTTTCCTCTACACTTAGTTTTCCTCTTAAAATTATTCTTCCTCTTCCTTTTTCATATGCCTCTTTTATTCCCTCCTCCCCCATTATAACTCCCCCGGTGGGAAAATCAGGACCCTTTATATGGTGCATCAAATCTTCTATGGATATATCAGGGTTCTCTATGAATGCAACCGTTGCATCTATTACTTCACCAAAATTATGAGGAGGAATATTTGTTGCCATTCCCACTGCAATTCCAGACGACCCATTTACAATTAGATTTGGAAAGGATGAAGGCAGTACTGTGGGTTCCCTGCGTGAACCATCAAAGTTAGGTTGAAAATCTACTGTATCTTTTTCTATATCTTTTAAAAGTTCTATGGCAAGGGGAGTAAGCCTTGCTTCGGTATAGCGGTATGCTGCAGGGGGGTCGCCATCCACAGAACCAAAATTACCCTGCCCATCTATCAGAGGATACCTTAATGAAAATTCTTGAACCATTCTTGCCAGGGCATCGTATATTGCACCATCTCCATGGGGGTGATACTTCCCAAGCACATCTCCTATAACTGCTGCAGATTTCTTATACGGTCTTTGGGGAAGAAGTCCGAGTTCCTTCATGGAATAGAGTATCCTTCTCTGAACCGGTTTTAACCCATCCTTTACATCAGGCAATGCCCTTCCCACGATTACACTCATTGCATAATCAAGATAGGACTGCCTTACTTCATCCTCGATATAAACAGGTAATATATTCTCTTCCATATATTATGTTACACCGATTTTTAAAATAGTCAAA
>CAZUTC010000055.1:0-10328 GCA_964623485.1 uncultured bacterium
AAGGAGTTCTATTAAGTTTTCTTAGGTCTATGAGATAAGTCTTTAAATGCACTTTCATCTTTTCTTTCAAAATATCTCTCTGTCCATTTCCTAACTTCCCTTTCTTGATGTCTTCCAAATAAAGCAAATTTCAAGTAAATTTCTTTTCATAGCCTATTAAAATAATTTTCTCCCTGGTAATGATCTCTTAGCCCAAATAATACAATTTCTTGACAGGTAAAAATTGTGCTGTATAATAAAACTCTCTGATATGAAATTAAACAAAAACCTAATTATTAAAAGGAGGTGCAGATGGTAGATCCGGTTGGTCTTGCAATTGCAATTGGAGGCGCAGCACTTGCAACAATACTTGGTGGTATTGGTTCTGCTATTGGAATAGGGCTTGCTGCTCAGGTTGCAAATGGAGTTCTTTCTGAGGATCCGGAGAAGTTTGGTTCCTTATTCCTATTGGTTGTACTTCCTGGGACTCAGGGATTCTATGGATTTCTTGGTGGGTTTATAGGTATAATGAAGTTAGGACTGCTTGGAGGAGCGATTTCTCCCATTACCATGTATCAAGGATTCCAGATACTCCTTGCTTCTCTTCCCGTTGCCTTTGCAGGGCTTGTCTCGGGAATATGGCAGGGAAAAGTGTGTGCATCTGGAGTAGAAATGGTGGCAAAAAGACCAACAGAGGCAATGAAGGCTGTAATATACGGAGCAATGGTGGAAACATATGCGGTTCTTGGGCTTTTGATAACTTTGTTTAGCCTTCTGGGAATTAAACTGGGTTAATATGGGAGTAGAAAAGATAATTCAGAAAATAAAAGATGATACCGAAAAAAGGATAAAAGAGGTTGAAGAGGAATTTAAGAAAAGATATGAAGAGAAAAAGAAAGAATATCAAAAGAAAATAGATGAAGAGAAAAAAAGAATAGAAAAACTTGTGAAAGAGAAGGAAGAAAGAGAAATAAGAAACATTCTTGCAACAGCCAAGATTAAACAGAGACTGGATATTTTAAGTTTCAAACAAAGCTTGATGGATAAGGTTATAAGAAAAAATATTGAGGAGTTTTTATCCTCCGATGCCTACCGAGATTTAATGGTTAAGGTGGTAAAGGAGTACGGGAATGAAGGGAAAATAGTTGTAGGAAAGAAGGAGAAAGAAATACTTTCCTCCTTAGGTTTAAATGCAGAAGAGGATGATAATATAAGAGGTATAATAGTGAAAAAAGAGAAGGTTTCTTACAATTTTACCATTGATACGGCTCTTGAAATTCTGGATGAAGAGATAAGATATGATGTAGGTAGGATTTTGTTTAGCGATTAATTTTCTTCTTCGCTAATTTCTGGAGAGTCTTCGCGGGGCATTATTTTAATAGATTCTTTTTCTACGACTTGAACTCCTTTTTGTAAAATTTCCTTAGGAATTATCCCTTCGGATAGATATTTTTTAAATTTCTTTTCATCGATTGTAACTACTCTTTCCCATATTCCCATTTTTTTAAAGACCGGGGCAAGAATTTCTTTATCGAACTTATAGATAATATTTTTAATTATCCTTGCCACCCCTATTTTTGTAATTACTTTATTTTCATTTTTTTCTTTTAACTTTTCAAGTACTTTTTTCTTTATTTCCTCCATTTTCTTTTCTATTAACTGTCTTTTAACTTTTAAATCCAGATAATTCTTTATAAGGTTTTCTAAATCATGAGAGAGGTAAGGAAGGTCTTCTATCTCGGGTTTTTTATATCCATCCAATCTCACATATATGAAGTTTCTGCTTGCAATGAAGTCTGCTATATGAAGAGCCCACTGTTCTCTCGTCTTGGGCATTTTAACAGGATCTATGCCCCATCTTCCCTGATGTGTTTCTATGACATCCATAATCTCTTCAAAGTAAGGAGTAAGATGTGCAATTTGCTTTAGAAATTTTCTGGGATAAAATGGGTGTTCCCTATCTCCATGTCCTTTATCCTCTGGGCCATGTTTATAGGTATCATGAAGTAAGGCGGCTGCTCTTACTATATCCAGTTTTTCATCCTTAAGAAGAAAGATTTTTGCTATTTCCTCTGCAAGATAAAACACTCTCTTTGTATGGGTTACCAATCCTCCCTCTCCAAGTGTATCAAGAGGGTGGAACCTTCCAGAAGCAGATGCAGGTATTTTCCAGAAATAATCGGGTATTATTTTAAAAGATTCTTTTACAAACTCTTTAATGGTAGGTTCCTCTATTTTTTCTATTTCTTTTAAAAAATTATATTTTTCCATTTTTAAAAAGATAAATAATATCTAAGGAAAGTCAAATTAATTGATTTTTGTTTTTTCAGGAGTTAACTTGTTGCTGATTTAAATGAAAGTCTATGAAGATATATCCAGAATAAACTCCGGATTCAAAGAAAGGACAAGTGGACTTTTATAAATTGGGGCTTTCTCTTCGGGGACAGGGCATTTGAATGCAGAGGAGTAGCAGGATATAGTGATCACAGTAGTAGGATATTTATATTTTATGGGGGAACCCTGGATAGATACTATACCTAACTGTAATATTAAGGTATAGGGAGTATGGGGATGCTTATTTTGATCCAGGGGTTAGGTATGTATGGGTATAAATGGTGATGGTTATGATGATTTGATTGTAGGAGTGCCTGATTATGGACCAGGGGTTATATGGAGCCCCGGAAGAACTTACATATACTTTAGTGTAATTCAATGGAGACTCTTTATGATGTTGCTCATACTGATCCTATTACATTTGCCTTGGGTATGATCCGTTAATAATAAAAGAAATAAAAATGGGACTTCAGATGGCGCATTTTGGGAGCCTGTCTGGTGCCTGAGCGTCCTACCTCTATAACTTTGCAGAATTAAGAATCTTGGAATAGAGGAGAAAGTAAAGGAGATACCCTGTGTTTTAAAGACATTTTTTGTAAATGACAGATTTTAATTTGATTTGAAAAATAGAGAGGGTTGCAGGTGGTGTATGAGGTAAAGGGGAAAGGAAGGATATGCTGGAGGCGGGAGGATAAAAATGGCAGAAGTTACCCTCAAGGGGTGTATTTCTGTATAAGGGAAGGCAGATTATTGGGGCAGGCTGGTAAGGATATTTTTTACACCCTTAGGAATGCTTTCTTGTATCAAATAATATTTACTCTCTTGACAAATCTTAAAAGCAGTATAAAATTAAGTTAAGTATCCCTTTTAAAAGGAGGTGATGTGATGCTTTTTATATGCTTTTTAGTAAAAAGTCTTTCATCCACTGGAATGACCATTGATTTTCATAAGAATCCAAAAGTAATAAAGGAAGAGATTTTAGAACCGGTGAGAAAATTTTCTACCTCCGGGACCATCTGTATCCCCTCTGAATTTGAGGTTTTCCCTTGGGAACCGGTGGATTCTCTTGAATTTTATGGAGTTTTTCTTCCAAAGGAGACCTTTGAATTTTCTTTTAATAAAGATAAAATCTCCATCAAGAAATCCATAGATACTTTACCTTCGGAACTCCAGCTGGCATTGGAACTTTCTCCATCGTGGTTGAAACTACCTCTTGAGTATCGGTTTAGAAAACTTAAAGAAGATGCCCATCTCTATGCGGACATGATAATAAACGCAGAGCCAAAATTAAGAGACGAGATCGCATTTCAAATAGCATATATGGGTGAGGAGATTTTGACCGATACTCTTTTTGATCCCGGTTCGATTGTGAGGAATGCAGAACTGTTGTATGAGATAGATGATTCAATTCGGTACGCAGATATAGTGGATTATAAAGATTACAGCACCATAAAATACCGGGTTTTGAATGGCAATGATACCGTTGAATGTGAAGCTCCTTTCTACATATATTATTTCTATGTGGTTCATCCGATAATTTCTGATGAGTTTCCAAGAACCGATGAATATGTATATAACAAGTTATGGAGAGAGTATCTTTTGTTTGAAGCAGATGAGGGATACCCAAAACTTATAGATGTTATAAAAAATGCAAAGATTTTGTGGAAAAGAAAGAAAGAGGTTTTACCAGCGGGAAGACCTTTTCTTCCCACCAACTCGGCACTGGATATTATAAGCAACTGGGTTACCTATACGGTCCCCGAAATGGCGAGGGGAAATAGACCCATTCATCCCAATGTAATTGCTCATGAACATAATGGAAACTGCGGAGAGTTACAGGACATTTTGGCTGCAGCGGGCAGGGCGTGCCTCGTTCCCGTGGTGTGTTTACTGGACCCATGTGAAGACCATGTTTGGAATGAATTCTGGGATCAAGGATGGTATCCTTATCAGGTCGATAGGGGATTTGGAGCCTCTCATATTGCAGATTCTACCATATCATACGATAAAGACCGAGGGGGAGGGAAAAATGTTTCATGTGTTTGGAGATGGAGATCAGATGGATTATGGGAAACGGTTACAAGGACATACTCGGATGTGTGTTCTTTATATGTGGAAGTTAAGGATAAAAGAGGAATGCCTGTGGATGGGGCAAGGGTTCTTTTATACAGTGATTACATATATGGAGGAATAAGTCTCACTGCAGGAAGTTTTACAGATAGAGATGGAAAAACGGCATTTGAGATAGGAGATATGTGTAATTTTTATATGCAGGTTATATCTCCTATCGGAAGATACCCAAAGGAAGAAAATACGGTGGTGAAAATTATAGAGACGAGCCTTCCGGGTGCTGTGTACTGTAAAGAGATATCTATAGACAGTGTGGTTCAAATTTTAAAGCCAGAACTCTCGATTCCAAAGGATACCATCGAACGATTTAAAATCGTGTTTAAAAAAGATTCATTAAAAACATTGAATTATGGTTATTGTATTACAAGGTATGCCGGTTGGCCTGATCCAGGATATGAGATCCGTTTTTACCAGTCCTTTATAGATGAAGAAAAAAACGGAGATTTTGCATTCTATTTGATGGGAAAGGATGGGTACTCAAGTTATAAAAATAATGAGAGATTTTCCGTAGATTATTTGAATTTGAAACAAGCAGAGGATTTCGAAATAATTCCTTTTTCTGGATATTCAACCTATTATTCGGTGATATCAAACGCCCACAGAACGAGTATTTCTGAGATGATCTCAGGGAAATTTATAATTTACTGGAATCCCGCGGTGGGAATTTCAGAAGAAAGAAAAAGATATGAGATGTTTGTTTTAACCCCCTGCCGAGGTAGAGTTTTAATGAAGTTCAATGGGGCTTTTGAGAAGGAAATAGAAATTTTGGACTGTTTGGGAAGAAGGGTAAGGTCTTTTAAAGGAAATGAAGAGAAAATAGTATGGGATGGGAAGGATGAAAGGGGAGTCCGCGTTAACTCCGGAGTTTACTTCTTGAAATTGAAAACCAAAAGTTATGAAGATATAAGAAAAATAGTTTTTTTAAGATAAGGAGGTAGTATGAATAAAAAAATTGTCCTTTTGGTTTTTAGCATTTTAAGTCTTGGTTACGGAATATGGGATAATAAATATCATGATGCAGGGCTTCTTCTTTTAAGAATAACAAACTTCGGAAGGTTTGGATACGAGAATGCGGGAGTATGGCCAAAGGGAACAAATCATAATTATATATTCGGAAGTGGAATATGGGTGGGGGGTTTGAAGGATATCAAAGGGTTAAAGACAAGACTGAAGGAAAACCTATCTCCATTTTCGGAAACGATCCCCGTGACAAGTACTGCTGAATTTGATTCAGCGGGAGTTATAAGAATTGGGAAAGAGATGATATACTATAGAAATAAAAAAGAGGATGCATTTTTAGAATGTATAAGGGGATTTGCCGGTACAAAACCCGCATCCCATCGTAAGGGAAGAGAGGTGAAGGGAGTTAAGTGCTGTGTAACCGTAGGATATAATCCGAGCGATGTCTCAACCGAGTTTGTGCCGGGAGAACTGCCCAATGAACCGGGTTATACCGATCCGGCTGATAGAATCTATATGTCCGATAACCCCGAGGATACAACGGTATGGCCATTGAAGGATAAAAAAGGGAATAAAGTCATTGTGTCCAATCAAGATAGTTACTGTATATTTAATGACCTGGATGAAAAAAGACATAAAGAACCGGGCGAGCCCTTGGGGATAAAGATTGTTCAGATAGGTTATAGCTGGTATTATAAACCTTATGAAGATTTTATATTTCTAACATATCTCATCATCAATGTCTCAGAGGATACTTTAAGATATACCTATATTGCCGTTTGCTGTGATCCAGATGTGGGAGAGTATCAAGATGACCTCGTGGGATTTGACAAGGAGAGGAACTTGGGTTATGCATATGATTCGGATTTTTCCGTGGGAGGATGGGATACCCCTCCAGGCTATATAGGATTTGATTTTCTTGAAAGTCCTGTGAATGAAGAGGGGAAACAGCTGGGGCTCACAAGTTTCAAAATAATAAGAAATCCAGGGGTTCCGGGAGTGGTGGAGCCCGATCCAGATAATGACAACGATGCATATCAACTCATTGCAGGATATAACTACACCACCGGAGAGTATCATCCCTTTGATAGCATATCAGAACCCACAGATGTCAGATTTTTACAGTGTACCGGTCCCTTCGATCTTGCACCCTATGATACTGCAAGAGTGGTAATAGCAGTTATTGCAGGAGCCGATTTAATGGATTTGCAACATAACTCTGATGTTGCCCAGGAACTTTATGATTCAAAATTCGTTACTCATAAGATATGGCTTTTAAATCCAAGAAAAAAAGAGGAGATAGCAGGATATTACAAAATAAAGTGGAGGGATGTGAGTGTAACCGGGAATCCTTTAAAGGCTGATGTTTTATTATCCACCGATGCTGGAGAGAGTTGGGATACCCTTGCAACAGGAATAGAAGATAGAAACTTTTATTTATGGAACAGCACCAAACATCCTGATGGTACAAGATGCTTAATAAGAGTTACCATTTATGATGAAATTGCAATAGGAGAAGCCATTTCCGATACCTTTACAATTAATAACCCGGGAAATGGTTTACCATATGTGAAGATTTTGTCTCCACAAAGTGGTGAAGTATCCGGAGTTACTGAAATAAAATGGAAGGCAGAAGACCCTGACCGGGATCCATTAAAAATAGATATATTCTACAGTAAAGATAAAGAGAAATGGGAGAATATAGCAGAAGGGATTGAGAATACCGGATGTTATTTCTGGGATACTCGTATGGTTCATAATGGGAGATATTACTTGATGATAAGAGCTTCAGACCAGGATACATGTTGGGAAGATACTACAAAATCCCTTATAGAGGTGAAAAACGAACACTCTGTATTTAAAATAGAACATGTTAAGGGAAGGTGTAACACCTTGTCCATATTAGGGATTGAGTATGACCCTTCTTTATATACTGGCCATGAGTATGAGATTTCTTTTGAAAAGTTGAGTGCTTCTTCCGGAAACAACCCGGTTTATCATTATGTGGTAAAAGATTTAACCCTCTCCCGCGTGGTATACAAAGACTCTCTCTGTCCAAAGCCCGATGGTTCACTATACATACAAAGGACCCCTATAATAGATGGGTTTGCCCTTGAGTTTAATCTCCAGATAGATTCCAGAACATTTAGATTTATAGAGTTTTCCATAAAGGAAAACAAAAGCGGGTTTGATGGTAAACTCCAGATAACGGGTGAGGATGAGTGGGGGACCGCACCACCTATTGCGAATTATAAATGGGCATTCCGAGGTTCAAATTTTGAGATAAGATGGGTGAAAAAGGAGAACGGTTTAACCCTTAAAATATATGATTTAACAAATCAGGTGGAGATACCGTATGATACTTTGAATGGGGATAACTGGCATTTTGGTTTAAAAAGAAGCGATATTTCCGAGTTTTTCGATCCAGAGATTCATAAGGCATTTTATCTTGGAGGCGGAGTTTTCTGGTTCAATAAAGAGGAAGAAATGACAATCCCACCAGGTGAAGGAGATGTATGGATTGTAAAATCTTCCGGACATGTACCACCTTCTCCGGGAAACCAGTACCGATTTGAAACTCCGGGAAAATTAGAGAAAGAGAGAGAAGTTTCCCATCTTGTGTTGCAGAGGAGTTTTTTAAAAATTCCCAACCCGGGAAATAAAATTACGAGAGTGGTTCTCTACGATGTCTTGGGAAGGAAAATAAGAGAGTGGAGGATAAAAGAAGATTTAGTTAAACTTCCCATGAAGGATTCCCAGGGAAGGAGAGTTCACGCAGGGGTTTATTTTATTGTGATAGAATCTCAAAAGTCCAGGGAGGTTAAAAAGGTCTTAGTGATGCCTTAAAAGTTGAGGGGGAAAATCCCCCTCAACCTGTCAAAACTTCAGTGTTACCGAGACTCTATAACCGGAGAGGTTAAAGAGTTCGGAAAATCCCATTAAATCTATGGTGAGGTTCTTGTATGCGTATCCAATTCCATATGTGAACTGAGTTGCAGACTCTTTTTTATCTTCCTCTTCATAGACGAATGGAAGGTCATAATCAGTTTCATGAATCTCGGTCTCGCTTCCATTTTCTCTTATAACTATTTTTTGTGGAGTATAACTTATTCTTTCTTTTGTGAACTGAGTATTAGTGAACCAATAATTAAAAGCGGTTCCAAGTCTTAAGGTCAGAGGTTTGGTTAACTTGAACTCCACCGCCACCGGAAACCTATACCCTAAAATCCTTTCATACCTTTTTGTGGAATCACTGAAGGAGGAGGTGGCTATGGAGTCGTATGTTGTTTCAGCGGTTCTGCGATAATTAGAAACATGGGTCCCGCGATACACAAAAGAATTGCTCTTTCTTGAGACTCTCTGCCCACCCCCTATTCCCAAAGAGAGTCTTTCATCAATTGAGAGGATATATCCAAAGTGGAAAGACAAAAAGAGACCAGAGGAACTTCCAGAAATATGCGTGAGGGTTGTATCGTTGAGTATGGAGGAGGTAGTGGTTTCTATTTCGTTTTTGATTTTATACTGTGAAATGATATGCTCTTCTGAGGCATTTTCTGAGGCAGAGCCGATTTTGTAGGAAAATTCCGCAATCCACCAGAGGAGATTTTCTTCAAAGTGATTTACCCCAAAGACCTGAACGGGGAATATAAAACCCGTTATGGGAACCGAGCTCTTGGTCAATGTATCTGTTTTTACCGTGTCCCACTTCTCCACAGTCTCAACATAAGAGTTCTCTATATAATTAGAAAATGTGGAGTCATAATCCTCTATTTCACTGTAAGGAATAATTCCCACCTTAGCAAGAATTTCTCTTTTTTCTTTTAGTGAACCCAGACCCAGTAACAGGGAGTGAGAACTTTTTTGGTTTTTTAAAAATCCCGCAGAGAAAAGAGAATCTTCATACACCAATTTTTCTTCCGTATAATCTTTACCTTTTAAAATTGCATTATTTTCTGGAAGGGCTAAGACAGAGCCTTCTTTACTGTATGAATAGGAAAATCCTATATTTAGTTCTTCCCCAATTTTATATCCTAATGCCAGGTGGAAATCCTTTATATTGTTTTCTTCCCATGCTTCTCTTGTTTCTTCCATTATTGTTTTGTCAAGATACTTATTTTGTATAGAGTCGTAGTTTGAATAGACCGTTTGTTTAATGGTTCCATATCCATAAAGAGTATCTCCCTCTTCTGAAACGAGACCGGTGTTGAGGGGAGTGCGGTAATCTGAAAAATCAATAAGAGAGAATATTCCCAGTTTATCACTTTTTGGTTTTATTCCCAAAAGAAAGGCTCCTTCTCCTTTTTCAGTGAAAAGACACTCCTCTCCATTGTAAAAATTGGATAGGTTGGTGTACAGTCTTGCTCCAGAGACTTGAGGGATATAAGAGGGGTTCAATAACAAAAGGTCATAGTCATCTATGAACAGTCCTGCTGTGGATAGGTGTCTGAAGGAAAACGGAACATATCCAAATGCCAGTCCTGCTATTAAACCTATCACGAGAATATGTTTCATAATACCTCCTTTTTGGGAAATTATAAAATAAGAAATTAAAAAGTCAATAAAAGATTTGACTTTGTGTTTTTCCCCTATATAATGTAAGAAGGAGTTAACTTATGGAAAGAGATAATTCTATAATGACTTTTAAAGCCTGGAAAAATTTAATAATAAAGTGTCTTATCCTTTCTGAAGCAGAAGAAATACCCCTAAATTTCTACCTTACAAGTCAAAGTAGGTATATACGAAACAGTTCGGATATGAACGAGTTGGGCGAAATAATTTACAAGGAGATGAAACGATGAGAAGGGAAAAAGCAGTCATCTTTAGTTTTACGCTGGTTGGCATTTTATTTGTATTGCTAACAGGATGTCTTAACAATATTCCTACAACACCGGATATCAATGACATTCATACCTCTATGACCTTTG
>CAZUTC010000056.1:0-2848 GCA_964623485.1 uncultured bacterium
AAATTACTGAGGAAAAAAGCATTTAAATATGATTAAAAATATTTGGATATTGTTAAAGCCAAACTCAATATTTACTTTAAAAGAACATTAATAAATAACACCATGAGAAGCTCCAAATGGTCCTTCACAAAATTTACGAGAGATATACAAAGCAGATTTGAAGCAATTCCGGGTCCCTCTGCTATAGTTTACAATGCTATACCGAGAAAGATTCTTGCAAAACCAGAAAGAAAAATAGCGGATGTTCAAGTATAGGGGATTGATATAAGTAGAAAAATGGTAGAGACTGCAAGAGGTCATGCAAAAAAATATCGAGAATGGATGTCCCGATGCTCTTAAAGTTGCATCTAATAAAGTAAAGAAAGAGTATGGTTTTTTAGTTATAAAATTTTCACTACGCTTACCCAGCTCCATGGTTTTACCAGAGAGGAATACCAGAGCAAAATTAAAGATATCTTAAGCCAGACCAGATTCAAAGAGAGCTATCAAATGGAACTCACAGACATATGGATGAAGATTGTACTTAAAAAATAAAGAAACTTTTTCACAAGCTCTCTATAAATTAACCCACGATTCTTGGAAGTATCTCTCCCGCAGGAGATTTTATAAATATATCTGCATGGGGAGTTATTGCAGACTCTTCAACATTCACCTCAATTATTTTTCCTCCATGTTGCTTTACCAGGAAGGGAAGATAAGCAGCAGGATAGACAACTCCTGATGTCCCAACCACAATTACCAGGTCTGCTTTTTTTGCAAATTCAAAGGATTTCCTTAAAGCGTGTGCTGGAAGAGGTTCCCCAAACCAAACCACTCCCGGTCTCATCAATCCTCTGCATTTTTTGCACATTGGGACCTTCTCTTCCGAATCCCTCTCATACTCTTCTATCTCATATCTGCACTGCATACACCTTGTTATAAAGATATTCCCATGGAGTTCTACTATCTTTTTGCTACCTGCCCTTATATGAAGGGCATCTACATTCTGAGTTGCAAGAAGAAACTCATTTTTTATCTCTTCAAGTTTTTTAATTGCATAATGGGCTGGATTTGGTTTTGCCCTTCTTATAAGATCTCTTCTAAATCTATACCATTCCCATACTAAGGAAGGATTTCTGTTGAATGCATGGGGAGTGGCGAGTTCTTCAGGACTATATTTGTTCCACAACCCATCCTTACCTCTAAAAACAGGAACTCCACTTTCCTTTGAAATTCCTGCTCCAGTAAAAACAAGCACCTTCTCAGCCTTTTTAATTAACCTTCTTGCTTCTTCTATTACCACCATACCGAAAAGTATCCGCACTCTTTGCAGAGAGGAACTGCCTTTCTCTTTCCTTTTATATGAAGTTCTCTTATCCTCAGGAGCTTTTCTCCGTTCCATATCTGTTGTATGGAGGAGTAATATACATTTCCGAGAATCACTTTTGCATCGTAGTCAAGACAGCAAAGGGGAACCTTTCCATCCCAGTATATTGAAATAGATGTCCATAGATAATAGCATGGAGGGTAGTATTCTTTGGGTGCCTCCACATGAGGAGTATAACCTTCTGGGTGTACCTCAACGGTTCCCACCCAGTCCTGAGCCTGTCTTACCACTATTTTATCCGCTACATTTTTAAATCTATGTATAAATTTCTTAACCTCACCTTTGTTTTCTTTTATCAGCACCATTTTCAAAAATACCCTGGTTTTTTTTAAATCTTTGAGATTCTCGATATTTTCAACCACTTTTTCAAAGGAAAGCCCTACCCTTATCTTTTCGTAGACCTCCTTTGTGGCTCCATCTATGCTTATGTGAAGTTCATCAAGCCCCCCATCCTCTAAGATTTTTGCATTCTTTTTTGTAAGTAGGGAAGCATTTGTAACAATGCCTATTTTTTTAATCCCTTTATCCTTTGCATACTGGATAAACCTCGGGAGTCTTTTATCAAGCAAAGGCTCTCCAAATCCGGAAAGTAAAAGTATATCAAACTCTTTTTCTTTTACTTCGTCTATTATTTTTTTATAAAGTTTCTCCTCCATAAATCCTTTTTTTCTTTTCATAAAAGGATATGCACACATTATGCATCTTGCATTACAGAAGTTGGTTGTCTCTATGGATATAATTCGGGGGAAATTTTTCCCTTTCCTCATGACTTCTTTTATTCGTTTAGAGTATAGAAGGTTATACAGGCTGTTTTTTGCTATCCAGGGAGCCTTTAAAATCCGGTATATTTTCTCCCTTAAAAGGGATGAGGCGATTCTATCTCTTATATGGTTATATATTCTCATTTTCTAAAACCAAAAGGGCATCCCCTACCACATAGGTGGATCCGGTGATACATAAGAGATGGTCTCTGCTCAGGGTTTCAAGTGCTTTAAAAAGAGCCTCTTTCACATTCTCCTTTGCTTCTACATTCTTTTTATAAATTCTTGCAGTTTTATATAACTCATGTTCATCAACTGCTCTCGGATTTGATGATTTTGTCACTATTACCGTTTCAAATAAAGGTAAAAGATTTTCGAAAATCTTTTTTATATCCTTTCCCCTTGTTACTCCTATTATAAGGATTTTTCTTTTATCCCTGTGGAATTTATTTAGATAATCCCTTAAAACAGCTGTGGAGCAGTCGTTATGGGCAATATCTACTATTATCCATGGGTCTTCCTTCAGAATCTCTATCCTGCCCCTTATCTTCACTTTCTCAAGAGCATCCTTTGTTTTCTTGTAATCATAATTATCTTTTAAAACATTATTTGCCACTACAACTGCCACTGCTGCATTATCAACCTGGTGGGCTCCTGGCATGTTAAGAATAAACTCCTCCCTCCTACCATGGTATATAAGAGAAAATCTTGTTTTGTAAGG
>CAZUTC010000056.1:2858-10008 GCA_964623485.1 uncultured bacterium
CAGTATGAAAATCCTTTCCATAGACAAATGGTTTTGAACCAAAAAGATAAGCCATTTTAAGCAACTCTTCCTCTGCTTCTCTTTTTTGTCTTCCAATCACAACCTCTTTATTCTTTCTCATCACAAAAGACTTTTCCCTTGCTATCTTTTCTACCTTATCCCCCAAGATATTGGTATGGTCAAGGTCTATTTTTGTAATCGCACTTATTATAGGCTGAGTTACATTAGTAGCATCAAGCCTTGCCCCAAGTCCCACTTCAAGAACTGAGAACTCTGTATTCTTTTTCAGAAAATACAGAAAACAGGCGGTGGTTAACGCCTCAAAAAATGTAATGGATGGATTCTGACTCTCTATGAAAGGTTTTAAATCCATGATTATCTCTGAAAGTTCCTCCTCTTTTATAGGCTCAAAATCCACAGAAACTCTTTCTTCCACTCTTTTAAGATGGGGTGAGAGGTATAATCCGGTTCTGTTCCCATGTTCTTTTAATATCCCTGCAATCATTGTCGCGGTGGAGCCTTTGCCCTTTGTGCCTGCAACAATCACCACATTTTTTAATTTTTTTTCCGGATTGTTTATCTTTTTCAGAAAATTTATATAATTGTCCAGTTTGAACTCGTAGTTCTCTTTCTTCCATCTTTCGTAATCTATAAGAGAATATAAAAACTCTATTCCTTTTTCCACTTTTCTCCCACCAAGATAGAGACCGTTTTACCCTTTGAGAGTGTTTTAATATAAAGGATTTTAAATCCCTGCTTTTCAATCACAGAGAATGGTCTTATTATATCTTTTAGCACTCTCCACATAAATAAGAAAAACCAGGTAGTGAATCCTTTTTCTTCAGGAGCCCAAACATCCACCAGAACCAATCTCCCCCTATTCTTTAAGACCCTTCTCATCTCTTTTATTGCTTTTTTTATATTCTTTACCGATGAAAGGGTAAATGTGGATACCACGGTATCAAACGAGGAATCTTTAAATGGAAGTTCCTCTGCATTTGCCCTTACCAAAGAAAAATCCTCTCCCAGTCTTTTCCTTGCTCTTTCAAGCATTCCCTTTGATATATCCATCCCTACACCTTGAGAGTACAAAGATGCAAGATATCCGGTACCCACTCCTATCTCAAGAATCTCTCCTTTCAACCATGGAAGGGATGTTTTTATCTCTTTTTTTAATCCTGGCAAAATTTTCAAAAGTCCATCGTATATCTTTGCAAAACCAGAATAAAATCTTTCTATTTTCTCGTAACTATCCACCTGAGGGCATGGATATAAAAACAAAAGGAGAACGAAAGTATCTCTCTGCGACTTTTTTTACATCCTCAGGAGTAACCTTTTTTAATCCCTCTTCTATTTTATCATCAAAATCGTATCCAAAACCATCAAGTTCCCTTAAAACCCTTCTTTCTGCTTTTTTTCTGTTTGTATCCATCTGCATTGGAAGTCTGAGAAGTATCTCCCTTACGGTGTTTTCAAGCTCATCTTTCTTTATACCTTCGCTCTTCAATCTCTCTATCTCCTCATTTATTACCTTAAGAACCTCAGAATACTTATCCATGGAGGTCTGGGTTCCAATAAAAAATAGAGGAGTCTCATTAAACATGTTTATATATCCAAAACTGTAGTACACAAGGTCTCTTTTTCCTCTCAGGGCATGGAAAAGCCTTCCAGTGGAGGAGGTAAAGAGTTGCTGGATAATTTTGATAGGATAGTAATCCCTCCCAGGGATATTTTTTAAAGGGTATGCTATGTATATGTTTACCTGAGGAAACCGGTAATAACTCTTTACTGTGTCCGGTTGAAAATCAAACCTGTTTAATTTTGGCTTCTCTGGAAGAGGGGTTAATCCTTCAAATATTTCTTTTAACTTTTTAAGGGCTTTATCCCTTTCAATATCCCCATAAATTCCCACCACTATCTTTTGGGGAGAGAGCATATGGTTTTTATAAAAACTTTCTACCTTTCTTCTATTAAGTTTTTTTACCACCTCAGCACTTCCGGAAGGATAAAAGGAGTATGGATGTTTCTTAAAAAGTTTCTTTATGAATAATTTGTAACTTATGGTTTCAGGAGACTCATCCTCCCTCTCTATATCTGCTATTACATCCTTTTTTACCTTCTCAAGTTCACTCTCTGGAAATGATGGGTAGAGTAACATCTCTTTAAGCAAATCAGTAAGGGTCTCAAAATCTTCTCTTAATCCTTCAAGGAGTAAAAAGGCATGATCATCATCAACCCATGCGGTAAAGTGAGCCCCGGTCTGTTCAAAAATTCTTTCAATATCCTTTTTGGAATATTTTTTTGTTCCCTTAGAAAGCATCTTAATCGCAACATTGGTTATTCCATTATTCTCTTCTGTCTCATTTTTCACCCCTCCTTCAATCCCAATAAGTATGGTAAAGGTTGGAAACACTGGATTTTTCCCATATATAACTCTTATTCCATTCTCAAACTTTATAAACTCTTCTTTTATTTTCTCGGCCGAAGCCTCTTTTTCTTCTTTTTCAGCATAAGTTTGGGGGAGAAAATGAATTACCACAGCCTTTTTTCTCGCAAGGTATTCGTTTATTGCTTTTTCTAAATCCTTCTCTCTAACCTCCTTCAGGTTTTGAATGTAAGAAGGGAAATAATCCTTTACTCCATAATTCATCATCGAGAACCCAATGTATGCTGCCTCTCTGGGTATGCTTTGGATATTCAGTTCCTTTTCTGCAATTTTCTTTTTAATTATTCTCTTTTTAACTTCTTTATTTATCTTTTTGGGAAGGGTCTCAAGCAATGAAAATATCTCATTTTCAAGCTCAGAAAGCCTCCTTACATCTCTTACCTCTGCAACTATTGCGAAATAACCGGTATTTAAAAAATTGGATTGGTATGCGTATATGGATGTTACAAGATTTTTTTTAGACTTAAGTGTTTCCGAAAATATTCCAGTGGGAAGATTTATATAATCTGCTATAATATCTAAGGGATACATATCCTCCTCTCCCAAGGGGACGGTAACAAATCCAATCATTAATCTTGGGTTTTTAATATTTATTTTTACCTTTTTCCTCTTTGGGGTATTTCTTTTTGGTTCCGAAGGTAGTGAAGGAGTTACAAAATTTTTCCTTTCAAATCCAGAGAATAACTCCTTTACCCTTTTAAATACCGTATCCTTCTCTATATTCCCAACAACTACAAGGATCATATTGGAAGGAGCATAGAATCTATTATAATATTTTATAATATCTTCTCTTGCAATTTTTTTGAAAAGCTCCTCATACCCTATCACAGGATACCTTAAAGGATGGACTGAAAAAAGCTCCTCTTTGAAAATTCTATACATTTTTGAAGAGGGTCTTTTTTCTCTTAAAAGGATTTCCTTTATTATAACCCCTTTTTCTCTTTCTATCTCTTTTGGACTGAAGCTTGGGTATATTACCCATTCCGATATCATCCTTAATGCCTCCTCCCAGTATCTTGCTGGGCAGGTTATGTAGTAGCATGTATGGTCAAGGGAGGTGTAGGCATTAACATATGCTCCGATTTTCTTTTCCAGTTTTCGGTAGTCCTCTTCGGTTCTTTTACTGGTTGTGCCTCCGGATATAAGATGCTCCATGTAATGGGAGATTCCTGCCCCAGCATACTCCTGTTCAAACATGCTTCCGGTACGTACATACAGTCTAACAGAGACAATATCTGTTGTTCTATTTTCCTTGACAACTACCCGAAGTCCATTATCAAGGGACTTTACAATACTTCCTGCTCGTAAAGAAAAACATACAAGTAAAAGTGAAAATATTTTTTTCACCCAGACCTCCTTTCATTTTATTCCCATGACATCCTGCATGGTGTAGAATCCTTTTTTCTTACGCATAATAAATCTAATAGCCTCAACTGTGCCTTTTGCAAAGATCCTTCTACCTCCTGCTCTATGAATCAGTTCTATCCTTTCCCCATCTCCCAGAAAGATAACCATATGCTCTCCTGGTACATCTCCTCCTCTTACTGCCAGAATCCCCATCTCATCCTTTTTTCTTTCTCCTCTAAACCCTTCTCTTCCGTATACCATCTCTTTTATTCTTCTTTCTTTTTTAATTATATCTGCAATACGCATTGCAGTTCCACTTGGTGCATCCTTCTTCTTTTTATGATGTATCTCTATTATTTCTACATCAAAATCAGGGGAAAGTGTTTTTGAAGCGAGCTCTGTTATTTTAAACAGAAGATTTACTCCCATTGACATGTTAGGGGAGTAAACAAGGGCAATATCCTTTCCTAAATCCTTTAAGATATTTAGTTCTTTTTCTTTGAATCCTGTGGTTCCAAGCACATACTTCTTTTTTATCTTTTTTACAAAAAATGCATGTTCAATACTTGCAGAAGGCTCGGTAAACTCCACAACAACATCTACATTTTTAAGCTCGTTCAGTTCTGAGGTTATTTTAATTCCCTCTATAAACCTCCCTATACTTTCATGCCCTTTTTTCTCTATAAGTGCAGTCACCTTAATATCGGGTTCGGTTTTCAGGATATTTCTTATCTCTTTCCCCATCCTTCCCTCTGCCCCAATTATTCCTACCTTTATCATAGCAATCCATAGTTTTTGAGTTCTTTTCTTATTACCTCTCTTGAACTTTCTGATACCGGAGCAAGGGGAAGTCTTGGAGGTCCAGCAGGCATTCCAAGCATTCTCATTGCCTCTTTCACCGGACCTGGGTTTGTCTCAATAAACATTGCCTTTATAAGAAAATACATTTTAAGATGCAGTTTTCTGGCTTCTTCTATCTTTCTCTCTTCAAAGAGTCTTATCATTTTCTCCACATCTGAAGGGATTATGTTAGCAACAACGGATATCACTCCCTTCCCTCCGGAGGCGAGTATTGGCAATGTTTTAGAGTCGTCTCCGGAAAGAACACCACATTTTTCTCCAACCCTTGCAACTATCTCTGTAGCCTGGTCCAGGTTTCCGCTCGCCTCCTTTACCGCCACCACATTTTTACATTCCTTAACGATTCTTTCTATGGTTTTTGGCAGAATATTTATCCCGGTTCTTCCAGGAACATTGTAAATTACAATTGGAATATCTGTGGATTTTGCGACCTCCACAAAATGTCTATAAAGCCCCTCCTGGGTGGGTTTATTGTAGTAGGGTGTTATCACCAATGCAGCATCTGCCCCAAGTTCCTTTGCATGTTGGGTATACTTGATGGTTTTTTGGGTATTGTTTGTCCCGGTTCCTGCTATCACAGGAATCTTACCTTTTGCCTCTTCAATCACTATCTTTATAACCCTTTCTCTCTCCTCATCCGTTAGGGCAGGGGATTCTCCCGTGGTTCCACAGGCAAGTAATCCAGAGGAATTATTCTCCACCAAAAATCTTACATTCCTTCTCAAACCCTCTTCATCTAAGGTTTTATCCTCTTTAAATGGTGTAACAACTGCTACAATGGAGCCTCTAAACATTTTTACCTCCTTTAAGGGATTATACCCTTTTTTTATAAAAAATCAAACAACTATATAATTTACCCAGCTACAGTAAAGAAAGATACGATTACCTCCTTAATTTTAGAAAATCACCACCTTTCTGGTTACTTCTCTATCGTTTACATTTATGTATATAAAATATACTCCCTCAGGAAGCATGAAAGTAAAAGAGCATTTACCTCTTTTCACAAACTTAAAAGGAACCCTCTTCATCAGTTGACCTGCTACATCATACACCTTGATGGATAAGAAGCCATCCTGGGGTAAAATAAGGGATAAAAGAATGGATGATGTGTTTTTATATGCTATGTTCACATCAAAAAAGAGCGGTTCCTCTTCCTCTATACCCAGTTTTCTTTTATATTTGAAAACCCTTCCCTCTTCTCCGGTCCCTGCATACACATCGTATTCTGAGCTTTGCAGAAGGGAGTAAATATATTCCACCAGGAGGGTATCTTCATCCCAGCCATCATTTTTAATATCGTACTTTAAGACAATGGAAGGTCCGTATCCCTCCATAGAAGAACACCCTACAAAAATTGAATCCGGGTATACTGAAATAATAGACCATGGCACATAATCCAGTATCTCCTTTATCTTTATCCATGTCTCTCCTTTATCTAAGGATTTAAAGACCTTTCCTATGATAACCATCTCTCCATCCTCTACTCTCCAGCATAACGTTGAAAGGAAAAGAGTTCCTTCTTTATCTTCGGTCATGGAAAAAAGGGAAAGGGCACTGTCAATACCACCTGTCTTTTCCCATGTCTCTCCTTCATCCAAGGATTTGTATACCCACAGAGTTTCTCTTAGTTCTTCGGTTCCTCCTCCAGTATAAAGGGTTCCATCCTTGGACTGGAATATGAAAAATATTCCCTCCAGAGCAGAAAATTTATTATTCAGGCTCCAATTTATGCCATCTAAGGATTCATAAATTTTTCCCTGGGAATTACCGGTCTCTGCAAGGAATCTTCCTTTTTGAGTTTGTATTATTGGATATACCCATGCATCCTGGGAGGACTCAAATACCTGCACCCATGTATTTCCCTTATCTGTGGAGCGGAATATTCTTGCACCCTCGGTGCAGTATGTTCCCACATAGAGATTTTCATCTTTATCCTCATAAATGGATATTGCATCATCCACCTCTACTGGGAAATCCCCTGTTTTTCCCCAGCTGAGACATTTATCGTTGGATTTATAAACCTTGCCTGTGAAATCTTCACTTGTGGTGGAGGCATATATCTCACCATCCTTGGTTTCTATAAGTGTCCATATATTCATGGTATTTGGGATTTGGCTTACCTCTTCCCATTTCTCTTGAATCATCTCCTTAGAAAACCTCAAAAAAGCTGGGGTTGTCAAATTATTGCCCAATAAAAACGAAAAAACAACAAAAAATATCATTTTTCTCATAAGGGATTATATTTTTGTTGTTTCTTTTGTCAAGTTACTGTAGAATTTCATAACCTATTGGGGTCAACATTTGTTTTTAATAAAATAAGGAGCCACTCTTTTTGTTTTCTCTGGGCGGGAGTTTGAGACTTAGAATTTGAATTATTCGAGAAGAATCTAAATGGATCTCAAGAAAAAGTGTTTATTTAACAATGGCTTGAAAATCAAGGTATTCCCATTGAACCTCCATGGTTACCTGGTTTATGGCCTGGTATGTTTTATAAAT
>CAZUTC010000057.1:0-9976 GCA_964623485.1 uncultured bacterium
AAGGATTAATAGCATTTCATGGTGGAGGAGTGGATAAGGGAAAAGAAATTTATGAGAGTACCGAAGAATAATTGCTTTTATATATTTCGTGCAAATGATTTAATTTGACAACGAAAACTTTTTCTAATATAATCTTTTAAAAATTATGCAGTCAGGAAGGTACATAAAAAAAGAGAAAAATGGAGTAAATAGGATACTTGTAAAAACCCATGTGTTGGAACCAGGAGAGGATATAGTTGAGATAATCAAAAGGTATGCAGGCTCAATAATAGAACCCGAGGATATAGTGGTTATCGGAGAGAGCGCTTTGGCAATAACTCAGGGAAGAGCAATACCTATTAAATGCATGAGGCCCTCTTTGCTTGCCAGGGTGTTGTGGAGATTTGTAAGGAAAGTACCGTACGGCACCGGGTTGAGAAATCCATATAGTATGCAGGCAGCAATAGATGAGATTGGAGCAATAAGAGTCCTGTTCGCTGCGGTTCTGGGAGGAATAACAAGACTTTTGGGTAGAAAGGGCGACTTTTACCGAATTTCTGGAAGACAGGCAGCAATGATAGATGCCCCTCACACTTCCCCTATACCCCCCTATGATGAATGTGTAATTAAAGGACCAAAAGAGCCAGAAAGGGTGGTCAAAAGAATAAAGAGAGTTTTAGATACCGAGGTGGCAGTGATGGATATCAATGATATAGGAGGTTCATGGGTAATAGCAGCAACTGAAAAAGTTCCAATAAAAGAGCTGGAGGAGTTGATGAGGGATAACCCAATGGGCCAAGGGACAGAACTTACTCCCATATGTGTGATAAAGAAATTTACCAAAAAATAAAGGTCATAGATACAGGTAGAAAAAGTTATAAGGAAACATGGGAGCTCCAAAAGAAAATACATGAGAAAAGAGTAAGAGATGAAATCCCGGATACTCTAATCCTTACCCAGCCCAATCATGTAATAACCTTAGGAAGAAGCGCAAAAAAGGAAAACCTTTTATTTGAAGAAGAGTTTCTTAAGAAAAAAGGAATAGATATCTTCAAAGTAGAAAGAGGGGGAGATGTTACATACCATGGTCCAGGGCAACTGGTGGGATATCCTATCTTTAAAATAAAGGGGATAACCAAAATTAAAAAATTTGTGGAAAATATCGAGGAGAGTATAATCTATGCATTAAAAAAGTTTAAAATCTCGGCAGCAAAGGATGAAAAACATCCAGGTGTATGGGTGGGAAATGATAAAATATGTGCCATAGGGATTGCAGTAAAGAAGGGAGTGAGTTTCCATGGATTTGCTTTGAATATAAATCCTTCCCTTTCTTACTTTAACCTTATTATTCCCTGCGGTATAAAAGAAAAAGGAGTAACTTCCTTAGAGAAAATACTTAAAAAGAAAATAAATTACGAAAAAGTAAAAAAAACGGTGGTGGAAGGTTTTGGGGAAATATTCAAAAAGGAGATAGAGTGGGAGAGATTCTAAGAAAGCCTCCTTGGATAAGGAGAACGCTTCCCTCTGGAGAAGATTTTTTATTTGTCGATAAAATTCTAAAAAAGTTGAATCTTTACACTGTATGTAGAGAGGCAAAATGTCCAAATATATCTGAATGCTGGTCAAAAAAGGAAGTTACAATAATGATCCTTGGTAATATCTGTACCAGATTTTGTAAATTCTGTGCTGTGAGAACCGGTAATCCAAAAGGCTTTGTGGATTATGAGGAACCAAAAAGAGTGGGAGAGGCAGTAAGGATACTTAAACTGAAATATGTGGTGATAACCTCTGTGGATAGGGATGACCTTGAGGATGGAGGAGCAGAAATATTTAAAAAAACTATAGAGAGTATAAAGATAAGCTCCCCTGGTACAAAGGTTGAACCCCTTGTCCCCGATTTCAGGGGAGAGAAAGAGAATATAAAAAAAATAATAGAGGCTGGACCTGATGTGGTAGCTCACAATATAGAGACCGTTGAAAGACTCACTCCATGGATAAGAGATAAAAAAGCCTCATACAGCCTATCCCTGTCTGTGCTTGAAAAATATAAAAAAATGAATATGATAACCAAAACAGGATTTATGGTAGGACTTGGAGAAAAAGAAGAGGACATCTTAAAAACCTTAAAGGATTTAAAAGATGTGGGAGTGGATATACTGACAGTAGGACAGTACCTGCAACCAACTAAAAAAAATATCCCAGTAAAGGAGTACTATTCGTTGGAGAAATTTAAATGGATAAAAGAAGAGGCTGAAAATATGGGAATGGTATGTATTTCAGGTCCATTTGTAAGAAGCTCCTATAAAGCAAGAGAAGCATACCTCAAATATCTACAAATATTCTATTCCAAAAAATAGAAATATCTCTAAACTCTTAATTAAAAACTTGACAATTTATTATTTTGGGTTATATTTTAACCTGGTAAAAAGGAGGAAAAAATGAGATACCTTTTAATTTTTCTTCTCTTATTATCCTGTAAATCAAAGGAGATAGTAAGAGAAGAAGTATATGACTTTCCAGTAAAAGAAACAGATACAATAAAAGATATTCATCATGTTTCTTTTGACAAAGATATAACAAAGGATGGCACCGGGTCCCTTAGAATAGAGGTATCCTCCCCAACCACCATAGAACTTCTAAAAATCAAAAATCCTAAGGTGGAAAATGCCTTGGTTATATGTGAAGCAATGCTCAAGGCTGAAGATGTTAAGGGTATGGCATACTTGGATATAGAATACCGAATTCCAAATAAAGGACTGTTTTTTGCAAAGGGGTATAAAAACCCCTCTACTGGAACCCATGGATGGGTAAAGAAAACAGTAAAATTTCGTTTGGCAAAAAATGAGAGCCCGGAATATATTAATATAAGGGTCTCTTTTACCGGGAGTGGGAGACTGTGGGTGGATAATATTAAAATATATAAAGAAATAAAAAAATAAACCTCCATTCTTGAATTTTTATTTTCTCTCTATATAAGCTCCTCCTAAGGTTACTCCATAAACCTCTTGAGCTCCATTTTTTAAAAGAACCTCAGAGCATGCATCTAAGGTGGCCCCGGTTGTTATCACATCATCCACCAGGAGGACCTTTTTCCCTTTTATTGTTTCTTTAAATTCTTGGAGTAAAACAAATGCACCTTCCACATTTCTTCTTCTCTCTTGAACAGAAAGCTCTGTTTGAGTCCTTGTATTTTTAACCCTTTTTAAAATGTTTAGCATTCTAATCCCCATATCTTGGGATATTTGAAGAGCTATTATTTCACTTTGATTATATCCCCTTTCCCTTTTCTTTGAAGGATGGAGAGGAACGGGAATTATAAGTTCGGCATTTTTTAAGTAGGGATCGCTTCTCACAAGTACTGCCATTTTTTTCCCAAAAATTTCTCCCAGTTTTCTTTTATTTTTATATTTAAATTCATGAATAAGCAAGGGGAGGGGGTGTTCAAATTTATAAAGAGACCTTATCCGGGACAAGGAGAGTTTATAATCCTTGCAGTATTTACATACCTCCCTCTTTGTAAAGGGGTTTCCACATAGTATACAAAACCTTTTTTCAATGGGAGAAAGAAGATTTATACATTCTTGGCAAACGAGCTCCTCTTCGGTATCCTTTCCACAAACGAGGCAAACAGGGGGGACAAAAAAATCAAATAAAACCTTTAAAAATTTAACGAACCTTCCTGCCAAAGTAAATGTAGAGAAAAATGCCGAGCCCAACAAAACAAAATGCCACCACCTGGTTGAAATAATAATTGAAAGCATCTTCATAATATCTCAGAAAGTTTATAAGGAACCTGAAACCAGAAAAAAGAATAAGAAACAAAGAGAAAATCTGTCCTTTTTTAAAATCTCTTTTCTTTTCTATGTATAAAAGAAATATAAATATTAAAAAACCTGCAAAGGATTGAAACAACTGTGTGGGGAGCAGAGGGGTATCTTGGAATGTATATCCTGCTGGGGACTCGGGTCTAAAAACTACCCCCAGGAATCTGGATGGCTTTCCAAAACAGCATCCATTTAGAAAACAGCCTATTCTTCCAATACCCTCTCCCAATGCAATTGAAGGAGCTATGGTGTCAAAAAGTTGAACAAGTGGAAGTTTCTTTATAAGAGAATAAGCTATTCCAAAAAGAAATGCAAATACAAACCCTCCAAAGTATACTGCTCCTCCATGCCATACCATGATTATCTCCCATAAATTATCTTTAAAATCACTCCAATGCATTATTACATAGAAAAGTCTGGAACCAAACAAAACTCCTATTATAACCCATAAAACAAGATCTGAGATAATGGAGGGTTTTAATCCCTTTTCCTTTGCCCTTTTCTCTGCCACCCATATTCCAATTATGAATGCAAGAAGAAGCATCACACTGTAACTCCTTATCTCAAGATTCCCTATCTTAAAAAGAACCGGATGCATAGATAATAATAATAATCTCTTTTAAAAAGTCAAATAAAAAATGAAGATTATCCAAGTGTGGCTTGCCCTATAATTCCCAAGAAGAAAGTAACAGGTAACATTGCAAACCATTTTAATTAATCTTTTTAAAAATCATATTTATGCTGCTATCGAATCTTGCAGGCTCTAAGGTATTTATGGAGTCGTAGGCTTCTATAAACTTAAATCCCGCTTTTTCTACCATTTCAACCAGTTCGTGAAAAGAGTAAATCCTTAGATTAAGTTCAAATTCATTTATATATTTGAGATCTCTTCCTTCTCTTTTATAAAAAATCCATTTATCCTTATGGATGGAGCGAAATTTATCAAAGCTTGGTTCGTGGAGTATTATGAATTTTTCTGTCTTTTCATAAAGTGTTGGACAGTAATGTTGCATCAAGAACTCTCTTGATATGGTATTCAAGATTAGAAATACTCCATTTTTCTTTAAAAGTTTTGCCACTCTTTTAAAGATCATTTCATCTGTTTTCTTATCGTAGTATCCAATGGAGGTCCATATACTCAAAGCCACATCAAAATTTCCTTTTATTATTTTGTCTATTTCTCTTATATCTCCTTGGATGAAATTTACCTCTACTTTGGCTCCATCTGCCCTTTTTATTGCATCTTGGATATAGAGAGGACTTATGTCTACTCCTGTTACAGAGAATCCTCTTTTTGCCAGTGGTATGGACACCCTTCCATTTCCGCAACCCAGTTCAAGAATCTTCCCTTTCACTATCCCCATCTTTTTAAGAATTTTTACTATTGCTTGGGCATTTTTCTTTCCTCTTTCCTTCATCTGGTTCATTATATGCAACCACATTTCTCCGTGATCTATGAAAAATTTTTGTGTCCAGTGTTTCATTCTTAATTCTAAGGGGAAACTTTAAAAGGTCAAATAACTGTACTTATATTAAAGGCAGAATGTTTCTATACTTTTCTATTCTTAACCTCTTCCCCTCCTCTTGGATGAGCCAGGTCATCCAGCACAGTTCTATGGGTCTGTATCCCGTTATCTTCCCAAGGAGATGAACCAGTTTTATAAAACCGATATCATTTATTTTTATATTGAAAAGACCTGCTTTTGAAAGAACTTCAAAAATCACCCTTTTCACAATCTTGTCAGGCATTACTGTATCCACGCCACCCATCATTCTTAGGTACTGAAAACTGTTTATCCCTACTCCCTTTACCCTTCCCACCGGGTCTTTTTCCCATTCTTCAAGTAACGCATTCTTTGCCCATACTCTTATTGTTCTTTCCTCTTTTATTTTTTTTGAATTTTTTAGATACAGAAAGTAACTTATAATATCCTTACTCATCCTCCAGGATCTTCTATTTTTCCATATTTTCTGTAAATCTTCGTTTCTTATATTTAAAAAATCCTCAAAATTTTTTATTTTTTTGCTATCTATAAATTTCTCTTTAAACTCAAAAACTTTTGGGACCACTGCAGTAAAGTAGTTTAATCCAATGGATGTAAATGAGGCATCCACAACCATCAAGACTACATTCCCCTCCCATCTTTTCCCTGATAGGCATTTTCTACAGTATCCCTTTACCTCCGGAACCCTCTGCATCTTTTCTTTTATAATTTCTTGGATTTTTCTTTTATATTTAAGAATTTCCTTCTCCATAGATTATTTTTCTATGAGAGTTAAATGCAATTTCTGGAAGATTGTTTATATTAAAAAATCTTCCATCCTCTGCATCCTCTCCTGGGGTAACATTAAAGGAGAATGGTTCAACCTCATATGCTAAAAGCAAGACATTCCCGTAAATCTCTGTGAATTCAGAGTAAACTGCAATAAGTCTCTTCACTTTTCCCTTTATTCCTGTTTCTTCTTCCAGTTCTCTTATGCATGCCTCCTCCGGAGTTTCTTCCTGTTCCATGAATCCTGAGGGTAATGCCCATTTGCCTTTTCCTGGCTCTACCCCTCTTTTTATAAGAAGCACCTCACCCTTATCATTTTTCACCAAACATACCACACTGGGGAGAGGGTTGGAATACCAGATCCATCCACAGGAGGGACATTTCTTTCTTTCCCTTTTTTCAACAAAATCTTTTCTGAGCCTTGTCCCACACAAAGGACAGTACTTATACTCCACCATTTTTCAGTTATAACCTCATTTTTCTTTGTATATAAGGTATCCTGCAAATGCTCCTATAATAATTCCTCCCAGCACATCAGTGAACCAATGTTTTTTTAATTTAATTCTTGAAAATCCAACTCCAAGGGTCCATGGAAAAAAGAAAAGTCCGGTTCTTTTATCCTTTAAGAAAAAGTATGTGGATATTAAGGAGGCAAATGTTACATGTCCGGAAGGGAAGGAGGTGTTGAATCGGAAATAATCTCCCTCTGGTCTTTTCCTTCCACTTATGGTCTTCAGAACAACAACCCCTACTGCTGTTCCAATAATTCCCTTTGTAAGTTTTTTAACATCTTTTTCTGCCTCTTCTCCAGATAGATTATAGAGCAGTAAAGAACCAAGAATTATGTCTCCATCTGCGCTTCTGGAAATCCCGGTACTCACCAGGTTCCACCATTTGTTGTTAAAATGCGCAGTAAAGAAGGAGTCTATCTTTTCGTCTATAAAAAAGGAGAAAATAAAAAGCAACATTCTCTCTAATATTATACAGGATTGTTAAGAAGTCAAATTTTCTTTTTAATATCCCCTGCCCTGGAGAGAGCCCATTTTGTAACGATGGGTCCTACAAGCTCATAAACTACAGTGGTTCCTATAATGGTGTCCATTATTAATCCCCCAACCCTTTGGAAATTTGCCTTTGCAATCAATGCAACCCCAAGAGCCACACCTGCCTGTGGAATAAGACCAAAACCAATGTAATGCTGAATATTCTTGGGTGAACGAGATATGATTGCTCCTATCCTTGCTCCTATGATTTTACCAACTACCCTTGTTACCAGATAAAATGCTCCAAGAATACCCACATGTTTTAAGGAGACGAGTTCAAGATTTGCCCCAGCAAGAACAAAAAAGAGCAGATAAAGAGGGTATTCGATGGATTTAAGAGATGCAAAAAATCTTTCTTCTTCTTTAAGGAGATTTACAACCGTAGCCCCCAAGACCATTGCAGTGAGGAGTATGGATAAATGAAGGTGAAGTGCTATTCCTATCGATAAAAGCAAAAAACCAAGAGTATAAAGGGTAAGACCTGCCTGGGTTCTTACAAGGGTGGAAAGCCCGGAGAAGATGAACCCCAAAGCTATTCCAACCCCAATGGCACCAAATATTTCTAAGATTCCTTTTAATAAGGCTTCAAAAAGCAGAAGGGTACCCCCAAGATGTAAGGCAAGGGTTCTTGCAAGGGCAAGAGAAAGAGAGAATATCATTAAACACCATGCATCATCTATTGCCACTACTCCCAATAGCACATTTGTGAATAATCCCTGAGCTCGGTATTCTCTTATTACCATTACTGTTGCAGCAGGAGCAGTTGCCGAGGCTATAGCACCAAATATGAGGGATAGATAAAATGGTTGTTTTAATAAGAAGTGAAAGGCAACTGTAACCACAATCCATGTTCCAAGAGCCTCAAAAATAGAGATTAAAAACACATTCTTTCCTATTTTCCTGAATCTGTCCACTAAGAAGTTTCGCCCTATTGAGAATGCAATTAATCCAAGCACAATATTTGATATAACGCCTGATGCAGATAGAAGGTGTCGAGATACAAGGTTTAAAAATTCTTCCCCTATTATTATCCCTAAGATTAAATCCCCTGTGATAGCCGGAAGGCGTACCTTGTTTATAAACCTGAGTATTAGAAAACCTGAGATAAAAATTATTCCGAGACTTAGGATAGGGTCAATATGCAATTAAAAATCTCCTTTTCAATCTGAACTTCCTATTTCTCCTGCCCTTTCAAGGGCAATTCTTACCAAGGGGGGACCTATGAGTTCATATATTACTGTGGTGACGATTATTGTACTTAAAATCATTTCTCCCGCATCTTTTGGGAGGTATGCCTTTGCAAGCAAAGCAAGACCTATTGCTACCCCTGCTTGGGGAGCAAGACCCAGTCCAATATATTTTTTTATCCTTTTTTCTGCTTTAGAAACAAGGGCTCCTAAGAATGCTCCCAGCATTTCCCCGGGAAGTCTTGTTAAAACATAAATTATTCCAGTTAACCCCAGTTCTGTAAGGTTTGCTATTTCAAGATTTGCCCCAGCAAGAACAAAAAACAAAAGATATATTGGAGGGTCAAAACCTTTAAGGATTTCAAAAGCTCTATTTTCTGTCTTTGAAAGATTTGCTACCGTTGCTCCCAGCATCATGTTGGAAAGCAGAACCGAGAGATTAAATTCAATGCTTAATCCTCCAGTTAATAGGATAAAGCCAATTACATATATAAGCAAATGAGCAGGGGTCTTTAAAAATCTGAAAAAGTAGGAAAAAATCCCTCCCAGTATAAATCCAAGGAATAAACTTCCAAAAACCTCCATAAATCCATGGAGAAGGTCTGGGAAAAGGGTGGCAAATACACCACCATGGGTCCCTGCAACTGTTTTTGCAAGGGCAAGAGAGAAGGCAAAGAGTATTATACCCCATGCATCATCTATTGCAACCACTCCCAAGAGGGTATCGGTAAATGTCCCTTTAGCTCTATACTCTCTCGTGATCATTACCACTGCTGCAGGGGCTGTGGCTGGAGCAATGGCTCCTATAACTATTGCCACATAAAAGGGCTTTCCCAAGAGAAGCCATACCGAAAGGGTAACAATGATAAATGCTCCCAATACCTCTCCTATGGATATGGCAAATACCGATTTACCTATCCTCCTTAACCGGTAAAGAGTAAAGTTCTGTCCCAAACTGAATGCAATGAAACTTAATGCTATGTTAGATACAAGTCCAGAAGCATTCAAAACATTTTTTGAAATGAGATTTAAAATATAAGGACCCATGAGTATACCACAGACTATATAGGCGGTGACAGAGGGAAGTTTAATTTTATTAAAGATTCTTGAACTTAAAAGACCGATGATTATAATTAATCCAAGACTTAGAATTACATTGAGCATTCTTTAAATTATTCCTCTTTCCATAAATAGATTTTTGATTATATCGAACACCCCTATTATTCCTACAAGGTTTTTATTTTTATCTATCACAGGAACCTGAATCAAATTATTGAGTCTCATTTTACTTAGTGCATCATTCAGGTTGTCTTCTTCCTCCACTGTTATGAATCTTGTATCCATTATGTCTTCAACCAAAACCAGATATCCCATCTCCGGGGGCGTATCCACCTCAAATATATTTACTGGTCTTTCATCTATGAAATGCAAGGTTTTTAAGATTTCTGGTTCTTTTGGCTGAAATACTTTGCAGATATTTTCAAGTTTTACAACCCCTACAAGTTTTTTTTCTTCAACCACTGGAACCAAAGGGAATGTGTGAAAATCTTTGAACTTTTGTAGTAATTCTCTTAAGTTTGTAGAGCGGGTTACTGTAATAACATCTCTTTTCATAACATCCTTTACCTTACCCATATCTATCCTCTCTTTTCATTATATTCTAATTTTAT
>CAZUTC010000058.1:0-9814 GCA_964623485.1 uncultured bacterium
GATTAATAAGTAACATTAAAATGGGCGATGGAGGATTTGAACCTCCGACCTCTTGCATGTCAAGCAAGCGCTCTAACCAACGCTGAGCTAATCGCCCGTTTTGCATTTATAAAATTTAATCAAAAACTCCAAATTGTCAAGAAAATTTAGAACCCTCTTCCTTAGCAAAGCATTGTTTTATGCCCTATCATTTCTCCTATCTTGTCTTTATTCGCATTCTTTTATAGATATTAACTACTCCCTCAGACGCTCCTCTCTTCGGATATCCAATCTTAGTCCTGGTTCTTCATCGGGGGAAGAAGTTTTGGGAAAGAAATCCAGGTGTACAATTGCATTCTTATACAGAAGGGCTCCTCCTTTACCGCTCTCTGTTTCAATCTTGGCTAATTTCCCAAGACCTGGAGTTTCTATCGGTATAGTTTTTGCCTTCTTTATTGATTCCACAAACTCTTTTACATCCTTTCTATTCACCGAGCTTTTCTTTTCAGACAATGCATCCATGACATAGGATTTTATAAGTTTTTCCCAGAGTTTTTCAAATAAAGCATTGTTGGAAAACATATCAAAGCATATTATTCTCTCCCCGGTAGTGGCAACAACACCCACAGTGAATTTAGAAAGTTTTGGAATATTTTTAAATTTTTGTGTGTACTTGGCGAGTTCTTTTTTAATTCTTTCATCTTCATAATTAGCCCTTACGGTCTGGGTTTCAGAGAAAATTCCCATCTCCTCCTGTTTTTTTCGAATTTCACTCCATACTGCGGTTTGGCTTTCGCTAATCTTTGCCTTCTGCCTTATGGCATTTGGAGCCAGTAAATTTTCTGAACGAAACTCCTTTGAGACTGCAACCCATCTTCCCTGCTCCACACAGTATACCGGAACCTTAATCCATTTACTTTTGGGTGGTATCAGAAGGTCTTCCTTTAACATCCTGTCTTGTTTTGCTCCAGTTATTATCTCTCCTGTCATAATAAAGATGACCTCTTTCCCATCATTTTTTAACTCCACAAAGTTTACCTCTCCAGAACCACTCTCTCTAATCTTTAACCATCCTCGGCTCATGGCTTCATCTAAGGTGATATAGGTCTGGGCAGTTTGCTTTGTGAGAAGAATCGGGAAGATTTTCAAGTTCCGGTACTCTACCGGTTTTCCTATCTTTATCTTCTCAAGATACTCATTTATGGGACTCTTTTCTCCTACTAAAGACCCTATCGCAATAAAAAGTGTTAGGATTGAACTTTTCATTTTTACCTCCTTTTTATGGTATTAGACGGAAATTACTTTAATTTTTTAATTCCCTTAACTCCCTTTCTTTCCCAGGGTGGAACCCAAGAAAGTTCAAGAAGTTTAAATATCTCTTTTTCATCGGATGTTATTTTTTCACCGGTTTCTCGGGAAAAGAGTCCATACTGGTTAAGAATATATCCCTTCTTTTTTGCTAAGGAACGCATTATTATATTGAAGGTTGCATCTCCATATAAATGAAGCAATTGAGCTCCCCATGACTCATCGTTGGAGGAATACACTTCCACTCTTTCAGCTCCCGGTATTTCTTTAAGTATCCTTTTTGCTTCTGATAAGCATTTTTCATGGACAAGGATATCTATATCTCCTATACTTTTTTCCTTTCGTGCATAGCTTCCTCCTACTGCAAACTTTATCTTCAGTTCCTTGAACCTGTGTTCTATTTTTTTAACGATTTCTGCGGCTTGTTCGTAAGGAATTTTTTTAAACTTGCTCATCCAAAAAGTGCCTTCTGGGCCGTTTTTTCTCTATAACATTTACCATTTATTAAGATAAAGGGAATAGCTCTTTTTACCACACATCCTGTTTTTTTAAGGGTATCAAGTTCTTTTATAATTCCATATTTTCTGAGTTTTATTATTCCTTTAGCACTTCTTGGGCCTATACCCGGAATCCTTAACAAAAGTTCATAAGGTGCTTTATTTATTTCCATAGGGAAAAGATGAATGTGTCTTTCTGCCCAGATTAATTTGGGGTCTTTATGAAAAGATAGATTCCCATCTTTATCAAGGATTATATCTTCCAATTTGAATCCATATCTTCGGAATAGGTAATCCACCTGATAGAGTCTGTGTTCTCTTAAAAGCCTTTCGGGTTTTTTATTTTCAAGAGGCGTTCCTTTTATCGGCTGGAATGCACTGTAGTAAACTCTGGAGACTTTCCTTTTTGTATACAAATCCCATACCACCCTTATTATCTCTTTGTCCTTTTCTTCTGCTGCTCCCACAATAAACTGGGTTGTTTGGTCTTTATAGGGGAAGTCTTGGAGAATTTTTGATAAGGTATCTATCTTTTTAAGTAGATCCTCTTTGTATTTTTTCATGGGGGCTATTCTCTTAAGTCTATCTTCGGAGGGGGCTTCAAGGTTTACCGAGACCCTGGTTGCCACTTTTATGGCTTCTTTTAATGTTTGAAGGGATGTCTGGGGTAGTATTTTGAGATGCACATACCCATTGAACTCGTATTTGCTCCTTAATATTTTTACAGTATCTATCATTTGTTGCATGGTGTATTCTGAATTTTTTCTTATTCCTGAACTCAAAAACAATCCCTTTACCATTCCTTTTCGGTAAAGAATATCAAAAACATAGGCTATTTCTTCCGGTTTCATCATTACCCTTTTTACATCTCTTCCTCTTCTGTTTTCACAGTACAGGCAGTTATTTTCGCAATCGTTTGTTAAAAGTATTTTAAGAAGGTTCATTCTTTTTCCATCGGGAAGTACGACCGGGTGGATGTAGCGATTGTATCCCAGTATGTATCTTGTTCCTTCTCCACAATTTCCACACAAATCATATCGGGCAGCAGCCCCAAGCATTTTTAGTTTATCAATAATTTCACTCATTCATCTTTTCTAATATTTTTTTTGTATCTTCAATATTTTTTCTTGCCTTATCTGCAAGTTCATTTGAGGGATAGAGTCTTATCACCTCCTGCCATTTCTCAATTGCTTTTTTATAATTTTCTTTTGCGTAAAGTTTAATCCCTTCTATTAAAAGTCTTCTCTGCCTTTCCTCTATCTCTGGGGATGGCTTTTCCATTTTTTCCTCTTTTATCTCTTCTTTTACATCCTTTTTTGGAACCTCGGTATACTTTTCTCTTATTTCTACAATCCTTACCACCTTTATCCTTTCGGGCTTCCATATTCTTGTATATCCAATAAAAAACTGGATTTCTCCATTAAAATGATATGAAAAGGCAAGACTAACTACATCTTCTGGAAAGGATAACACCATCCCGCCTCCGGTCCCCTCCAATTCTATATTAAAAAGAATATCTATATTCCTTCTTGCTCTGTATCCTGCCGATACTCCTGGTCTTAAGGTGTTTTCATACTTGACCCCGAACAACAGGTTTATTCCTTCTTCTGTTATGAGTTTATAACCCATGCCTATCATAGGCTGGTATTTTTTGGTATTTATAAATCTTTTTAAAGAAAGTACTCCTCCGTACTCCTGGTATATAAATCCCGCTCCGATCTCCCATCCCGGTTCTTTTTCAATGAATCCTTTTAAGAAAACTCCGGAATGTAATAATTCAAAATCCTTCTCTAAGGTAACGGTACCTTCCTTTTTTGGGTATCTTGACAATGACCCTCCTACTCTGAATCCTTTCCATTTCGTCCCTCCTCCAATCCACTCTAAGTATTTCCCATTGTGGATGGTAATACTTGTTCCAGGATGTTCAAGCACATACAGACCGGATGGATTGTAGAATGAGCCCGAGATCCCGTAAGAGAATATCTCTCCTCCCACTCCAGCTGCAACCACCGATGGGGATACTGTGAATATGAAAAGTATCACAATGGGATGAAGCTTACTCTGTTTTTACCCTCTCTTTTTGAGGAGTAAAGGGCTTTATCTGCCGTTTCTATTATCTCTTTTACATTGTAAGAATTTTTAGATGTTGTTACACCTGCAGAAATAGTTACTCCGAGTTCTTGGGCAAACTCCTCCTCAACTCCTTTTCTCAGTCTTTCTGCTATTTCTAATGCTGTATCTTTTTCTGTATCTTCAAGTAGAACACAGAACTCCTCTCCTCCGTATCTTCCCACCACATCCTTATCCTTTCTTACCTCTTCCGATAGAACTTTTGCAACACGTTTTAGAACCTCGTTTCCCTTTTCATGACCGTAAGTGTCGTTTATTTTTTTAAAATCATCGATATCCAGCATTATAAGGGATATGGGATATCTGTATTTTTTAGCAAGTTCTACACTTCCTTCCAGAATCTTCATAAAATGTTTGTATACAAAAAGTCCGGTTAAACCGTCTTCTGTAACCTCCTTTAAAAGCTTCTGAGTGTATCTGTGTTTTTCCTTGAGTCTCATAAAAAGGGTTTGGATTCTTTCCGCCATTTTATTAAATGTCTTTGCAAGCACTCCTATCTCATCCTTGGATGAGATGCGGACCCTGGTATTCAATTTCCCTTTCCCAAGTTCCTTTGCAGTGACTGTGAGTTTGATTATGGGTCTTGTAAGTAAAATAGAGACCAGAATGCTTATAAAGAGGGATAAAACTGTGATAAAAACTCCTGAGGTCTTTATCTTTTCTATAGCCTCTCTTTTAGCATTTATCATTACTTCTTCCTTAAGCTTTATATATCCATAACCAACCGTTTTCCTTTTTAATTTTATGGGGTATAGGAACTCAAGATGGGAAATAGAGTCCAACTTTAAAGGAGCATTGTTTTTTTCGTATATAACTCTTTTATCTTGGGTATAGTAAGCTGCTTTTTCCACATCCTCTTCTTTTATTGCTTTTTCAAGTTTACTGTAAAGTATTCTATCGTTACTTGCCAGGTCTCCCCTTCCCAGAAAAACAGAGATGTCAACATCTGCCAGGGTTTTTGAAAGTACCTTTCCTCGTTTTATAACCTCTCTTTCTATTTCCTTCATATAAAGGGAGAACATAATAAAGAAAACAATTCCTGAGGCAAAAAGCACAAGGAATGTAATGAAGAGAGGAAATTTAATCTTTATAGACATTATGGGTATAGGACTATCTTTGCTCCTTCTCCTTTTCTTATTATTTCCATACCTTCTTTTATCTCTTCGAGTTTAAGTTTATGGGTAACCACTGGAGAGAGGTCTACATTTCCTTCCTCCACAAGAGCGGTTGCCTGATACCATGTTTCATACATCCTTCTTCCCACAACTCCATAAAGAGTAACTCCTTTAAAGATTACAAGTTCATTCATATCTATTTTTATATCCTGTTTATAAAGTCCTAAGAGTCCTACCCATCCTGCTGGTTTTATCACTGAAAGTCCCTCTCTTAATGCGGATTCACTACCGCTCATTTCAAGAATAACATCTACACCTTCTCCATGAGTGATATCCAGAATAGCCTCTTTAATTTCTGTATCCTTTGGATTAAAGGTGAAGTCTGCACCCATTTTTTTTGCAAGTTCCAGTCTTTTTGGATTTAACTCTGTGGCGAATATTCTTTTTGCACCTCTTGCCTTTGTAACTGCTATTGCCATTAATCCTATGGGGCCACACCCAAGAACCAGAACATCCTTAGCAGTTATTTCATCTCTAAACACAGTATGGACTGCATTGCCAAAGGGCTCCATTATGGAGGCAATTTCATCAGGCATTTTCTCCGGGATTCTCCAGGCATTTTCTTCTGGAATTTTTACATACTCTGCAAAAGTTCCATCAATATCCACCCCAAGGATACGGACATCCTGGCAGACATGGGCATTACCGGTTCTGCACTGATAGCATTTCCCACATACAATATGGGTTTCTGCTGAGATTCTATCTCCTATCTTTACCATTTTCACATCCTTTCCCTTTTCTACTATCTCTCCTGTGAATTCATGTCCAAAAACCCTGGGGGGTTTTATCCTTTTTGCAGACCATGCATCCCAGTTATATATATGGAAGTCTGTCCCACATATTGAGGTGGCTTTAACCTTTACCAAAACCTCATTAGGACCCGGGCTTGGAATTTCTTTTTCTCCTATCACTGCCCCGGGTCCTGGTTTCTCTTTTAAAACAACCTTCATTTTTTCCATAATTTTCCCTCTCTTTCATATCTTTTAATTGCATCCTTAATTATAGAAACTCCGGTTGAAGTTCCTATTCTTTCTGCCCCATTTCTTATAAGTTCAAGGCAGAAATCAAGGGTTCTTATGCCTCCCGATGCCTTTACCTTTATTTTTTTGGTATTTTCTTTTATAAGCCTGATATCCTCCACCTTGGCTCCATAAGGGCCAAAGCCTGTGGAGGTTTTTACAAAATCCACTTCTTGGTCTTCTGCAATTTTTACTATGATTTTTTTCTCTTCCGGAGTAAGATAGCATGTTTCTATTATTGCTTTTAATATGTATCCCTTTGTCACCCTTCGCATAATCCTTGCTTCATCCTCAATATATTTATAGTCTTTGCTTTTTAATCTTCCTATATTTATTACATAATCTATCTCAACTGCTCCAAGTTGTAAAGCCTTTGATGCAGAGAATGCCTTTTCCTCAGGGGTTTCTCCACCATGGGGAAAACCCGAGACAGTTCCCACAGGTATCTTTGTTAAAGGTTTTACAAAAGATACCCAGGAAGGGAAAACAAAAAGTGTTTTAAAATTAAAGGAGTTGGATTCTTCAACAAACTTTTTAACATCCTCTTCTTTACCTTCGGGTTTTAAAAAAGTATTATCTATAAATGGCGAAAGTTCCTCCGGGGTTTTGGGAAGCCTCATTTATACAGTATTCTTGGTCCTTCTTTTGTATCTTCTATAATGATGTTTGATTCTTTTAAAATATCCCTTATTTTGTCACTTTTTTTATAATCCTTTTCTTTACGCAGCTCCTCTCTGAACTCAGCCAGTCTTTCAACAAGCCTTCTTATATCCGTTGAAAATTTCTCTTCCATTTTAAAACCCAGAATTTCCAGTTGCAAAAGGAGTTGAGAGTATACTCTTTTTAGGTCTTCCTTTTTGTTTTGCTCCACTGCCTGATATCCTTTCTGAACAAGTGTAAATAAAGAGCCCACTGCCTTTGGGGTATTTAAGTCATCCTCCATTGCATCTATGAACTCCTTTGTTACTTCCTCCATCTTCTCCTCTTTTACTATTGCCTTTGCAATGTTTAAAAACTCCCTTATTCTTTCCCACCCTTCTTCTGCCTCTTTTAACCTTTCTTCTGAATATTCTGCTTGAGACCGATAATGGGATTTTAAGAAGTAAAGTCTTACTGCATTAGGATTAAAGACTTTGACTACATCCTTTGCAAGGATGAAATGTTTTGTGGATTTACTCATCTTTTCTCCCTTGAGATTGAGCATTGCATTATGTAGCCAAAATCTTGAAAACTCCTTTTCCGTTGCTCCCTCATACTGGGCTATTTCATTTTCATGATGAGGGAATATAAGGTCTTCACCTCCTGCATGGATATCCAAGGGAGCATCTAAGTAATGGACAGACATTACAGAGCATTCTATATGCCATCCTGGTCTTCCTCTTCCCCATGGGCTTTCCCACCATGGCTCATTCTCTTTGGAACCCTTCCATAAGGTAAAATCAAGGGGATTTTTTTTATAAGGTGAAGGTTCTATCCTTGCCCCTGCTTCAAGCTCATCTATTCTCTTCCCGGATAGTTTACCATAACCTTTAAATTTTGAAACATCAAAATAAACATCATTGCCTTTCTTGTATGCTATTCCCTTTTTTTCAAGAAGTCCAATAAGTTCTATCATCTCCGGAATATGCTGTGTGGCTCTTGGATAAAAGTAAGCAGGTTTTATATTTAAAGCATCCCTTACTTCATAAAAATCCTTTATATGTCTTTCAGCTATTATTCTATAATCTATTCCTTCTTCAGCCGATTTTTTAATTATTTTATCATCAATATCAGTGAAGTTCTCAACAAGCATAACTTTGTATCCTTTGTATTCTAAGTATCTTGTAAGTACATCTGCCAACATATAAGCCCTCATATGTCCCATATGAGGACTTTCTTGAACTGTCATTCCACAGAAGTATATTCTTACCGTATTATTTTTAAGAGGAGAGAATTTTTCTTTCGCTCTTTTTAATGTATTAAAAAGCACCATAATTTAAGTGTATATGAATTAAAAGGATTGTCAAATTTCTGTTTTAGACTCTTAGGATATATCTTATAAATTCTGTAATTTTTTATCTTTAGAAATAATAAATTCCTGATTAATGTATTATAGAATCCCATATTGTCATAAGCCTGTTAAAATAATTTTTATTGGGGTAACGCTCTCTTAGCCCAGATAATTATACAAAAATTTGACAGGGCTCTCAAAAGGAAAAGAGCGGTTTTTTACAACCCCTGTTTTCCAAGGCTTTTATTTGGAGCAGAGTATAATTTAGTTAAAGATGGTGATTTTGAGCAACAAAACCAAATCTTTGGGTTGGCATTGATTTAATAGCTACAAACAATGATACTTTGACTTATACACTCCTTGGCCCCCCTTTTCCAAAAGAAACAGAAAAAAGGAAAATAATTGAATTAAAAGAAGAGTAAGATTGGTTTAGAAAAATTAAAAGATACTCTTTGCAGGGTTGAACTTATGGCTTATTGGGCAGGAGAACCTCCAAACTCTATTGGTGAAATGGTTCAATAGGATGATGTAAAGTTATATACCACGCGTTATGACCATGATTATGCTGCTTTGAGTATTGATTCTGACAAGCTCGTGGTTGGCCAGAGTTATGTGTCAAAGACAAGTTTCAAAAATGTTGGGGGTTGGAGCAGGATACTACTGGAAATATCATAATGCATATTTTGTTTTTAACAATGAATTACTCTATACCCCACATCCTCGAAGATGTTCTTCATGGGGAGAAGGAAACACATTTTAGTTTTAAAGAATGGTAGGTAACAAGCGAGAAGGAATATATTTGCAAGGAAGTGGCTTTCTTATTCAAATCCAAGCTTGTTGAGAGTTTATGAGGCAAGCAGAAGAGTTATTTTTAGAAAAGAATAGGGAAGAATGAGTCTGGAGAGGATGGTGATAGAGAAAAATATTAAAATGGGCGAAGATATATTTAATTATCCAAAGAGTTTTAATAAGGCAATGAGTAGAGCAAGCAGAGAGAATCCAACTCCCATAAACCATGTGAGCATAGAAAATCTTTTATCCATAGCTTCAAATCTTGCATCCATTTCTCTCTGCAGTGCTTCAAATCTCTTATCCATTTCTCTCTGCAGTGCCTCAAACCTCTTATCCATCATCTGGATAAGCATCTTTATATCTTCTTTTGTTGCTACCTCAGAGGGATATAAAGGCAAGACTTCCTTTAGAATTTCGGGTTCTTCTTTCAAAATTTCCTTGAGGAGTTTCTTGACTCTTTTTTTGGTAATTACAGATGTATTGGGCACAGAAAATTATAAGATGATTATTTTTAAAGTCAAGTTTATGCAGAATTTCATAACATTTTGGCCGCGAGGGGTTATTCTTTACCCATCCATTCAAAAAGTATTGTAAAGGAGGGAGTCTACCGCTCTTCTTGTATAATAGGATGCCAATCTCTCTTCCTCTCTGTTTTTGGCGCCCGAGATAAAGGGTCCCCAAAGCCCTTGCCTTTACTCATAAATACTTTTTTCAAGGTCCCTAATCCAATATCTTTTGAAATTTTTCACTTCCTTCATCTAACCGGCAAATTCCTTTCTTAATACCTTGTTAAAATAATTTTCTCCCCGGCTCTTAGCCCAGATAATTTCTTGAATTGACAAGGAGAGGATGGAGATTTATAATTGGATTAAGATGTTTAAGGAAATCATTTATCCGATTACACATTCTACCAGAGGTTATATA
>CAZUTC010000059.1:0-483 GCA_964623485.1 uncultured bacterium
AAATAAAATTGATATACACCCTGAAGGAATTAAAATAATGGTTGTTTTCGGAGCCCCCTTTGCTACAGCAGAGGAGTACATTAAAGCCATTGAATTTACAAGAAGTATCCTGAAATACGAAACTTTTTTAAAAATTAAAGGAGCCATAGGGCATGGGTATGTCTATGCAGGATTTATAGGAGGAGAAAAAAAGGAGTATACGATAATAGGAAGCCCGGTAAATACTACTGCAAAATTACTCGCCCTTGCAAAAGAGAAAGAACTCCTTGTTCCTTACTCTTTGAAAAAAACTACCGAAAATATTTATCTGTTTGAAAGAAAGGGAATCTTTGAAATCAAAGAAATAAAGGAAAAAATCGAATACTTCAAACTTATAAAACCCGTTAAGAAAAAAGAAACCATAATAACAAGTTCCAGAAAAAAAATTATAAAAAGAATAAACGATTTATTCAAAGAAATAAACGAATATGGTAACTAAAGAAT
>CAZUTC010000059.1:493-1352 GCA_964623485.1 uncultured bacterium
GGGGACAGGGAAATCCTTTGTTGTAGAGGAAACTAGAAAATCATATCCCAAAAATACTCTAAGTATCAGGATAAGGGAGGGAATAGCATATGAAATTTTTAGAAATATTCTTGAAGAGCAGGCAGGAATAGATGTGAAGGATGATAAAAATGCTATAAGAAAAAAATTAAACAACCATTTCCTCTTATTCTCTATTCCTCCAGAACTTAAGAGGCGTATTCCTTTTGTTGGAGCAGTAATCTTTGGTTTGGATTATCCTGGGTTTTCACTTGAAAATTATCCCCCTTCCCTTATAAAGGAAAACTTAAAAGAGGCTTTCAGGCTATATATCTTGTCTATGGTTCAGGAAGAACGGCTACTATTAATAATAGATGATTTTCATAAAGCAGATAAGGAAAGCATTGCACTTTTAAACTATATTTTAAATCTATGGGAAACCTTTGAAGGGAAAATCACCCTTTTAATAACCGGAATATCCCTGGAAGGTTTAAAAAATGAAAATATTGAGATTTTCTATCTTGAACCTCTATCAAAAGAGGAAATAAGTCAATTTGCATCCTTCTACTTTGGGAAAAAGGTCTCAGAAGAGTTTGTGGAATTTTTATGGGGAAGAACCCAAGGAAACCCCTCCTATCTAACCCATATTATAGCCCATATTTTACGGAACAACCTGTATAAAGAAAAAGAAGGAAAAATCTATCTTTCAGAAAAAATAGAAAAAGAGAAAGTCCCAGAAACAATATACGGATTACTCATGTCAAGGGTGGACAATTTAAAAAAGGAAACAAAAGAAATAGTAAAACTGGGAGCAGTTTATGGAATGAGTTTCCCTTTAAGTGTAATGGAGAAAATACTATCC
>CAZUTC010000059.1:1362-3295 GCA_964623485.1 uncultured bacterium
CATGTTTGCAGAATCCATGACAAGGGAGGCAATCTATACCTCTCTCCTCTTAGAGGAAAGAAAAAGAATCCATGAAAAAATAGGAAAAGAGGTGGAAAAAGTTTATCCGAATACAGAGAGGTTTTACCCATTTCTCGCATACCACTTTTACAATGCAGAAAACTGGGAAAAGGCATTCTGGTATTACTACCTTGCTGGTAAAGAGGATGCAAAATTTTATAGAAATGAACAGGCAATCGAAAGACTGGGTAAAGCAATAGAACTCTGGCAAGAAAAACTTGAAGATATAAAGTATAAAAAGGAACTTTACGAATGTTATAGAGATAGATGTATGGCTTACTTTTATTCTGGTGAAATAGAAAAGGCTTTGAAAGATGCATCAGATGCCATAAATATCTCTTCAAGATTTGATATGAGAAAAGAAGAGGTGGATGCTCTAAATAGATATACCGACCTTCTTTTGGAAAAAAGGGACAAAAGGGGGTTAGACTATGCCCAAAAGGCATTGGCAAAAAGTAAAGAAATAAAGTATACAAAGGGGGCAGGAGATAGTCTAAAATTCCTTGGAAAGTACTATTTCTATATTGAAAACAACCCAGAAAAATCCTTGGAATTTTTCAAAAAGGCTGAAGAGGAGTTTCTTAAAGAAAAAGAGCTTATGAAGTTACTGGGAATCTATATAGATATAGCAGTAAATATGCGAAAACTTGCAAAACCTGAAGAGGCTTTGAGATTCTTTGATAAAGCAAAAAAACTTGCTACCCAAACAGGAATAAAGCACCTTGAACTCCTAACATTCAGAGAAATAGGACTCTTATACTATGATATGGGAGACTTTAAAAATGCAGAAGAAAATTTGAATAAGGCTTTGAATGTGGCAATGGAAATAGGACACAGAGGAGAAGGAACAAGAATGCTTATCTATATTGCACGAATAAAAATGGCATCAAACCTTCTTAAAGAGGCAGAGGAATTATTAAAGAAAGCAAAAGAAAACCTACACTTCCTGAAATCTTTGGAATTGGAAGGAACCATAGAAAAAGAAATGGGATATCTCAATTTTTACGCAGGTAAATTAGAAGAAGCATTAGAAAATTTCAAAAAATCAGGAGAAATCTTCGAAAAGATGCAAGAATACAATGAATTTACAGATGCATTATTAAATATCTCCATCATCCAAATTATAAAGGAAGAGTTTGAGAATGCATTTGAAACCTCACAAAAAACAATTGAAATTATCCAGAGAATAAATAATCCATTTATAGAGGCAAAGGCTTTAAATATTCTTGCAACAATCCAGATGCATTATGGTGATTTTGAAAAGGCATATGAATCTGCCAAGAAATCTATAGAAATAAGAAAAAGGTTAAACGACCCATGGGGAACTGCAGAAAGCCTTATTACCCTTGCAGAGATATGCTGGCAGATAGAAAAATGGGAGGAAGGAGTAAGGTATGCAGACGAAATAATTGAACTCGCAGAAAAACAGAATCCTCTGATGGTATGCGATGGAGTATGTATCAAAGCAAACATACTCACAGATGCTGGAGATTATTCTGAGGCAGAGAACCTTTTTAAAAAAGCCTTTGAAATTGCAGAAGATTCCAAAAGTCCGGAACATCTTTTTAAAGCAAAATACGGAATGGCAAGGCTCCTTAAAGAGAAAGAAGACACAGAAAAACTCCTTGAAATACTCCCCCTCCTCTACTCATACAATCAACAACTCAAAAACCATAACTTTTCCTTCCAAGTAAACTTGCTATCTGCATATATAAATTTAAAACAAGGGAATCCTTCATCTGCCCAGGATGTCTTGAAAACCCCTGAGAACTGGAATAGAAAAAAACTGCATTTTATAAATTATCTTGAAGGAATCCTCCTTTACACTGGTATTTTAGTAGAAACGGGAATGTTTAAAGAAGCAGAAAATTAT
>CAZUTC010000059.1:3305-9809 GCA_964623485.1 uncultured bacterium
GAAAAAAAAGGGTAAGAGAAATTGAGAAACTTCCAAAGCTAATTAAATTTTTTAAAAAAAGAGTTCTCTCATCAAGAATAAATAAATTAAATAAAGAGATACATAATGCATTTGTTAAGAAATGTGAAGAGCTTCTTACTTTTAAAAAATTTTATGAAGAAAAATGGAGGGGTGCCATCCTTTTGAACAATTTTTAATATCCTGCTACTCCCTGCTTGGGCTGGAATGCCCATCTAACCCATGCTTTTTGAACACCTCCTTCTTCTTTTGTTGAGTCCACAACAATCTTCCCGTAATAATTATCATAGGTTGCTATTTCATACACCTTCCCAGTTGTTGCATCAAGGGAGGAGCTGTATTCTTCTACATCTGATGCTCCTTCTATATGTTCATACCATTCTTCAGCCAAGACTCCAGGGTCTCTTATATATGCATCCCTTGCATCTGTCCATTTCTCCTTTGCGGCTTTAATGGTTATCTCTCCATCCTTCCATTCGGTAACAAAATCTATATTTTCTTTATTCTCCTCGGTTGCCTCATAGACAGTGGGATATCCAGTTGTCCTATCAAATCCAAAAGCATCTTGGTTTGCCAAGACTAAAATTACCGTACCCCATGAAAGCCCCATCGTACCCGTGGGTCTGGGATAAAAGGCATGAAGGTCTGAACCTTCATCAAGAGGGTCTCCCTGGACAACGGCTCTAAACTGTACATAATATTTTGTCCCATTCTCAAGGTTTTCCACAGTTAATGAACCATCCTGAGTTATTGGTTTTTCGTTTAAAAGATAATCCTCTGCTTCCTCGGCTTTTTTATCCTTCAATCCAGGGTCATCACTTAAATATATATTTATCCCATCCATCCCATATGGAAGCTCCTCAGGAAGCCCTTCCCATACTATCTCCACCATTTTATCATCTGGATGATTTTCTATCTTAAGTTCATTAACGGTCTCCTTTATTTTCTTTACATCTGGAACCTTGGGCGCACATGCCATACCAATAAATAAACTCAAAACGATCATTACAAGGTATTTTCTCATCAGCACCTCCTTTTTATTTTTCAGGATGGCACCCCCTTTATTTTATCCTGTTTTGCCTTTCTGTCAAGAAAATATTAAATTTCTATCTCATATATTCGGTACTTTTTATAAAGTTTTGCTCCAAACATCTCAATGGGTCTTATTATCATGTAGTTATCTTCAAGAATCCATGAAATTTCACCCCCCTTATATCCAAGTTTTTTTGCGTTTTCAAAGGTGTGGTAGTATAGGAGGGCATCTATTCCCGCTCTTCGATACTCGGGTTTTACCCCAAGAATTAAAAGTCTCAACTGGTCTATCTTTCTCTTATAATAGAGAAACTTCACAATCGCCCAGGGAGTTAATCTCCCGTTAAGGTGGATAAGCACCTGATTGTAATCGGGTATGGTAACACTTACCCCTGCAGGCTTTCCATCTATCTCTGCAAGAAAGGCAAGTTCAGGAACATATATTTTTTTAAGTTTATCAACCATAGCATCAAACTCATGGTCTGTCATTGGAACAAACCCCCAGTTCTTTGCCCAGGCAGAGTTGTAGATCTCTTTTATCTTTTTTATATCCTCATTAAGGGTTTTGGTTGTTATTGACCTTATAGAAATACTCTTTTTATCTTTAATTTTATCAACAACCCTTACAAGTTTTTCTGGCAGGGGTTTATCTGTCCAGTGATAATAGGCATACAAATCCTTAGCCTTTCTCATTCCGTATTTATTCATAAGTTCATGATAGTAAGGAGGATTGTATGTCATCATTATCACCGGGGGCGTTTTATAATCATCCAAAAGAAAAGCCACCTCATCATTTGTAGAGGGGTTCATAGGACCTCTCATTATTTCCATACCTTTATCTTTAAGCCATTCTTTCACAGAGTCAAGCAAAGCCTTTGTGACTTCAAAATCATTTACACTCTCATAAAAACCAAAGAATCCTGCTTTTTCATTATGAAACTCTATATGATTGTGGTCCACAAATCCTGCAACCCTACCAACAGGCTCATCTCCTTTATATGCCATAAAGTATACTCCCTCTGCATGCTCAAAAAATGGATTTTTAGAGGATAAAAGTTCCCGCTGTTCAGATATAAGGGGTGGAACCCAGTTCTTATCCCCTTCGTAAATCTTCCATGCAAACCTTATAAACCTTACAATATCCTTTTCTTTTACTTCTACTATTTTTATCATATTATCCCCAGTTTTTTCCCTATTTTTTCAAAAATTGAAAGAGCCTCTTCCAGCTCTTTCTCCTCATGGGTCGCCATATAACTGGTTCTCAAAAGAGACCTTTTTGGTGGGACTGCAGGGGGTAGAACTGGATTCACAAAAACTCCGTTTTCAAAAAGCTCCTTCCAGAATCTTATTGTAAACATGTCATCTCCTATAATTATGGGTATTACCGGGGTCTCTGATGTTCCGGTATCAAACCCAAGTTTTTTAAAGCCTTTAAGCATCTTCTTTGCATTTCTCCATAATTTTTCTCTTCTTTCTGGTTCATTCTGTATTATTTCAAGTGCCTTTCTCGCTGCTGCAACTGAAGCCGGAGTCATACTTGCAGAGAAAATAAGAGACCTGGCATGATGTCTTATATATGTAATTACTTTTTTATCCCCAGCGACAAATCCTCCTAAGGAGGCAAAGGACTTACTGAATGTTCCCATTATTAAATCCACCTCAGAAAGCATATCAAAATGCTCTGCAGTCCCTGCCCCCCTTCTTCCTAAGACTCCAACAGCATGAGCATCATCCACCATCACCTTTGCATTGTATCTCTTTGCAAGGGAAACTATCTCCGGGAGCTTTGCAATATCCCCCTCCATGGAGAATATCCCATCCACAACTATCAACTTTCCAGCCTCCTTAGGTAATTTTTTTAAAACAGTTTCAAGACTATCCATATCATTATGAGTGAATCGCTTCATCTCACCAAAGGAAAGCCTGCACCCATCAATTATTGAAGCATGGTCAAGCTTATCAGTTATTACATAATCTCCTCTTTGAACAAGAGAGGATATTACACCAAGATTGGTTTGATAACCAGTGGAAAAAACAATGCAGTCTTCTTTTTTGAAAAAACTGGCAAGTTCATGCTCAAGGGCAACATGTATGTCAAGGGTACCATTTAAGAACCTTGAACCAGTACAACCGGTACCATACTTTTTTATAGCCTCCTCCGAAGCCCTTTTCACCCTTTCATCTGATGTAAGTCCAAGATAATTATTGGAACCGAGCATTATCATTCTTTTACCTTCTATGGTCACATCATGATCCGGTTGGGAATCTATGGGAATAAAATAAGGATAATAACCCTCTTTATAAGCCTTATCCACAACCGGATAAAAATCCTCACACTTTCTAAACAAACTCATCAAAAAAATAATACTCTATTTTGAGGTTCTGTCAAGTATAACCTTCCCATTTTTTGTAATAATTTCTGGTTCCAAATTTTGGTCTAAAGAAAAGTCTTGAGAAAAAAATAGTTGAAATTTATTTTCCCATCCTACTGCATAGGCTCCATTTTCTGTGTATGCGGTAATAGCCTCTTTAAAACTTATTCTTTCTTCTGGATTGGGATGTTCCATGCATCCCTTAAAGACATTGGAAGGTATAGGTTCTGTTATCGGAGCATCTGAACCAAAACAGATTTTAATATTATGTTGGAAAAGAGTCTTGAATGGGTTTGTGTACCTTTTCCTTTCCCCTAACCTTTTTTCATACATTCCCTCTTTTCCTCCCCAGTATAGTTCAAATGCAGGTTGCATTGAAAGTATCACTTCAAGTCTTTTAATCCTTTCCAAAAGCCTTGGGAATAAAAGCTCCGCATGTTCTATCCGGTGTCTTTTTGGATTTTTTTCTTCTATTACTTTCTCATAGATAGAAAGAAGCTGTTTGACTGCTCTATCTCCTATTGCATGAAATGTAAGTTGTAATCCTTCTCTGTCTGCTTCTTTAATAAATCTCTCTAACTCCTCATCAGAAAAATAAAGAATTCCTTTTGTATTTTCATCCTGGTAATTCTCTGATAGTGCAGCGGTGTGAGAGCCAAATGAACCATCTATTAGGATGCATCCTCCTATTCTTGGGAGGCCGAGTTTCTTTACAAACCGAATGTCTTGGGTTTCAGGAAATATGGTGATCTCAATATTAAGTCTATCCTTTAATTTCAAGAGAAACTCGACATCCTCTGGAGAGGTCATTGAAACTGCATGGGTAACTCCGTGTGAGAGGAGTTTCTCTTCCGCCTTTAAAACTCCCTCTTCTTTTATCTCTTCAGGAATCCTCTTCTCAACTTCCTTTATTATTTTTGTGTTATCTTCACCTTTGTACTCTTCCTTATAAGAAATTCCCAAAAACTCTCTTGCCTTTTGGTTAAGATAAACAGAGTGTCCATCTATTCTTCTCAATATTATGGGAGTCTTTTTGGATATTTTATCCAGGTCCTTTGATGTTATTTCTATCCTTTCTCTTTTAAGTCCAAAGGCATATAAGAATCCAGTATATTTTGAAACTGAAAGACCCTCAAAAATTCTTTCCATGGCATCTTCCTTTGACTCTGCATTTGAAAGGTCAGGGAAAATAAATGTTTCGCCGTATCCTACAAGGTGAATATGGGAGTCCACAAAGCCTGGAAATACATAGAATCTTTCATACTCTCTTATTATACTTTCCCCATCATCTATCTCTAACCTTTTTTCTTTATACTCTCCCTTTTCCCATACAACTGCATTTTTTACCACTATCATTTTCTTTTAAGAACTCCCATTACCTCTATATGAGATGTTCTTGGAAACATATCTAAAATTACAAAATTTGAAAGCAGATAATACTCTTTGAGTCTTTTAAAATCCCTTAGAAAGGTAACAGGGTTACAGGAAACATAAACAATTCGAGCTGGCTTTACCTTACAAATTGCTTTTATCGTCTCCTCCGAGACTCCCTTTCTTGGTGGGTCAAGAATTATCTTATCTATCTCATCAAACTCTTTAACCCATGAGGCATCACCCTTTATCACCTCTGCATTTTTTATCTCGTTTATCCTTATATTACTCTTTGCGTCCTCCACACTGAAGGGGTTTTGTTCTATTAGTAAAATCTTTCTCACATCTTGGGCAAGGCTTATTCCAAAAAGTCCCACACCCGAGTAAAGGTCTGCTATTCTATCCCCTTCCTGGGGTTCAAGCATCTCTTCAACATGGGAAACGAGGTTTTCAAACTGGTATGAGTTTGTTTGAAAGAACGAGAGAAAATTAACCTTAAAAATCTTTTCTTTTACCTTATACTTTATATACTCTCTTCCATAAACCGTTTTTATCCTATCTCCCGTTATTCTTGACCCGGAGTATGGATTATAGTTTATAACTATTCCCCTTAAGTTTTTAAATTTTTTTTCAACCCCTTTCCAGAAACTGGTAGGGAGGTATCCATTTTTTGAGGAAAAGCCCAGAAGTATATCCTTTGCAGGATTTGTTCTTAAAATCACATATCTTAAATTCCCCTTCCCTGTTTTCTCATCATAAATTGATACTCTGTGCCTTTTTATTCTTACCCTTATTTCAGAAAGTATCTCGTTAAACTTTATAGGATGTAGGAGGCATTTTTTGATGTTTACAACCTTATGAGTTTTTTGAGCAAAAAAACCTATCTTTATTTCTTTTCCTCCTTTCACCGGGCATTCGCTTTTATTCCTGTATCCCTTTTCGGCTGGAGAGGGAACTATGCGGTCTATCTCTTTTTCAATTTTTTCTCTTAAGAAAATCTCTTTTATCATCTCCTTTTTAAACTCAACTTCATACTCATAGGATACATGTTGAAAATCACACCCTCCACATTTTAAAAAATGAGGACACTCTGGTTTTTTTCTTGCAGGGGATGGGGTGAGTATATCCTCTAACTCACCCAGTAGATAATCCTTTTTTTCTTTTATTTTTTTTACCCTCACCTCCTCTTCGGGTAAAGCATTCTTTATGAAAATGACTTTTCCGGAAACTCTCCCCATTGCATATCCTCCGTAGACCAGCTTCTCTATTTTAACTACCAATTTGTTATTGTTTTTGTTACAATATCTTCTGCAATTTTTTTACAAATTTTTTCTATTGTCTCTTCCTCCTCCTCTGTTCTTCCCATATCCTCCCAGAAGGACACATCACCCTCCCAGAACACCCTATTCTTTACCTGGTCGGTACACAGAACATGCACTGTTATCTTTATTCTCCATCTATACACTGTCTGGGATGCATCGTACTCTTGAGGGGATTTTTTATACTCCTTTATTTCTATCTCCATGGACATATCTGAATTTCTATCGGATGAAACCTGTAAACTTCCATCCTTTGTAAATGCGCGTATCACCTCTTCCTTCATTGTATTTTCTATAAGGGGCTTTGTGGTGAGATTCTTTACATCATTTATATAAATGGTTTTAAAATAAGAAGGGAGGAGACTCTTGGTTGAATAGCCAAGGCATGAAAT
>CAZUTC010000060.1:0-9424 GCA_964623485.1 uncultured bacterium
CTTAAAAATCTGGAGGGATGCATAATCACAAGGTTTGGATTTAAAAAAAAAGGACTTGTTATAATAGAGGTAAAGAACCCAAAAAAAGCATGGGCAAAGATTGTACCTTTTTTTAAGAAAAAAAAGACCCTTGAGGAACCAAAACCTTCTTTCATCCACCCATCTGCAAAGATTGCTTCGGATGTAACAATCTATCCCTTTGTCTATGTTGGAGAGGATGTAGAAATAGGAGAAAAAAGTATAATATATCCTCATGTAACAATTCTTGAAAAGGTAAAAATAGGGAAAAAAGTGGTTATAGGTCCTGGGTCTGTAATAGGATTTGAAGGCTTTGGATATATAGAAGAAAAAGAGGAATACATCCACATTCCCCATATCGGAGGCGTTATTATAGAGGATAATGTGGAGATAGGAGCGGGAGTAACAATAGATAGGGGTACAGTGGAGGATACAGTAATAGGAAAGGGCACCAAAATAGACAACCTATGCCATATTGCCCATAATGTAAAAATAGGTAGAAACTGTATAATTGCAGCTCAGACTGGAATTGCAGGAAGCACCATTATAAATAATAATGTAAAAATTGCAGGACAAAGTGGAGTAAAGGAACATCTTAAAATAGGTAAGAACGTAAAAATTCTTGCAAAATCTGCTGTATACAGAAATATATCGGATGGAGAGGTTTATTCTGGGATTCCTGCAAGACCCCATTTCGTTACCCTCAGAGCCCTTGCAAAACTGTTTAAAGATATTGATAAAAGGTAAGGGACTTCTTTTTGGAAGAGAATCAAAGGTAAGAATATATCCTGGAGAAAGATTTATAATAAAAAAAAAGAAACTACATTTACTCCCTCTATAAACAACGCATTTATATACCGACATACCGTGGGATTAAAGAAAAACAGTGAGAAAATATATGTAATAGAACATCTTCTGGGTGCATGGTATCTTGCAAAAATGCCAGGAGCTGTAGTGGAGGTGGAAGGAGATGAACTCCCCATCCTTGATGGAAGCGGTGCCATCTATTACGAAATTTTCAAAAACTTAAAGAGCAGGAGGGAAAAACCTGTAACTTTTAAAAACAGATTGATGTTTAAAAATCAAAAAAGTATGATTTTCTATATCCCTTCGGATAATCTCAAAATATATGGCTTATTCCCTTACGGTTTTCGTATTTTCCATGCATCCTATCAAGAAGGGTTAGAAAAAAGAGTGGTAGAAGCAAAAACATTTGGATGGAGGATAAAATCTTTTCCTGAGATAAAAGAAATCAAAAGAACCAAAAATTTCACATATCTTCCTCCTTTAAGGAAGAATGAATTTGCATCCCACAAGATTCTCGATTTCTTAGGAGACTTAGCCTTATCCTCTATTTATTTACTTGGGAAATTTTTTATTTTTTCTTCTTCTCACCGGGCAAACCATCTTTTTGTGAAAAAAATAGTAAAAAATCGGGGAGAGTGGATTTGAACCACCGACCCCCTGCTCCCAAGGCAGGTGCGCTAACCGGGCTGCGCTACTCCCCGATTTTTTAAAAATTTTTTTAATTTTTTTACTGCTAAGGCTCTGTGACTTATCCTATTCTTTATAGTTTCACTCAACTCTCCAAATGTCTTTGAAAATCCTAAGGGTATGAATATGGGGTCGTAACCAAAACCTTTATTCCCTCTCTCCTCAAGAGCAATCAATCCTTCACATACTGCTTCAAAATGGTGCTCCTCTTTCCCATCCCAGAAAGCAATCACACATCTGAACCTTGCGGTCCTTTTGAACCATGGAATATTTTTCATTTTCTCAAGAATCTTTTTTCTTCTCAAACTATCGGTTGAAGCCATCCTGGCTGAGTAGGGTCCTGGAGCTCCAGAAAGCGCATCTATCTCCAGCCCGGAGTCTTCTCCTAAAACCATTCCGTTCCATCTATTCATTAAACTCTTCATTTTCCTTATTGCATTTTTCAAATAGTCACCTGTTTCCTTAACCCCCTTCCACTCTATCCCCTCTGTTTTTGGTCCAGCTATTTCATAATTATAAAGGAGTTTTTTATACTCGTCAAGTTTTTTTTGGTTTTTTGTTGCAACCAGAATTTTCAAGGAACATTGACCTCTGTCTGCACTATCCAAGCATCAGGGTAACCCATCATTCTTGCTTTATCCCGTAAAATTTCTGCATCACTCTTATTCAAAAAATCTCCCACTCTTACTTTATATGGACCAATAGTCCCTGGTAAATATTCCACATACACTGGTTCTGAAAACTTAAATCTTGCTTCTGCTGCCACTCTTTCTGCTCCCTCACTGGTTCTGGATGCAAATATCTGAACTCTGTATCCCATGGTTGTTCTTGGAGGTGTTTTTATAGTTTCCTCAGGAGTTATCTCCCGGGTTTTAAGTGTATCCCGTGCTTCTCCCTCTTCTATTTCGTAAAGCGTATACTCCTTCTCAGGAACCACAACCTTTGTAGTTTTTCTGGGTGCACATCCAGCTATTAGTATTCCTATTATAAAAAACACCGTTTTTTTCATTATTCACCTCCTTTTTTCTATATATCTTGCAATTTTTTTAACATCTTCTGCCCTATCCTTATGGGCAACAAGCACTTTATTCCCAGAACTCACAACTACTAAATCTTTAACCCCTAAAATTGCTATAACTCCCTCTTCACTCACTGCAATACACCCTTCTGAATCCATACTGTAAAGTTTACCCAGATATGTATTTTTGTCAAATTTTTTTCCGTGTCTTTCTACTGCAAGCCAACTTCCAAGGTCATCCCATTCAAAACTTGCCTTTACCATTGCTATGTTATCTGCCTTTTCCATGACTCCGTAATCTATGGAAATACTCTCCACATTTTTATAAAACTTCCTTATTCCTTTTTTATCTTTAAAATTCACCTGTTGAAGATGTTTAAACAGGGATGGCATGTATTTTTCAAAAGCTTTTAAAATTGTGTCCACTTTCCAGACAAACATTCCACTGTTCCAAAAATAGTTTCCTTTTTTTATATACTTTTTTGCACTTTTTATATCGGGTTTTTCTCTAAACCTCAGGACCTTTAAAACTCCCTCTTTTATCTTCTCCCCTGTCTCTATGTATCCATATCCAGTAGCAGGATAGGAGGGAGGTATACCAAATGTCACAAGCCATTCCCCATCCCTCGCCACTTTTACAGCCTTCTTGATATCATTTTTATACCTTGAAATCTTTTTTATATAATGATCTGCAGGCAATACAATCATAACCGAGTCTCTGTATTCCTTAAGACGCCATGCAGCCACTGCAATTGCGGGAGCTGTATTCTTACCATAAGGCTCTTCAATTATATTCCTGGGTTGTATTTTTTTTACCTCTTTCTTTAAAAGAGGCACAAGATTTTCAGGAAGAACATATATCTGGTTTTTAAAAGGGATTATTCCCTTTAACCTTTCTTTTGTCTCTACAATTAATGATTTTTTTGAAAAGAGTTTTGAAAACTGTTTTGGTCTTTCCGGGGTGCTTACTGGCCAAAATCTTTCTCCTTTTCCTCCTGCAAGTATTACAGCATATATCATTTTGCAACCCTTAAAATGCCTCTTAAACTCCCTATCCCCATATTCGCAACGAGAAGCACTGGAAGTTTACTTTTTTTCGTTATATAAGAAACCATAAGTCTCCCTTTTGACTTCTTTGAATTTAAAACCACAGGTTTTATTTTAAAACATTGGTATCTTCTATTTTTCACTTTTAATTCTCCCGCGTCCTCTTTGATCATCCGGTACTTCTCTGTTCTTTTGGATACATGAATAAATACTTCCTCAGTGTCAGTGTAAGAAAACCCATATGTTCTCATATAATAATAGATGGAGAGAATGTCATAGGTATCTTCCGGCAGAGGAAACTCCTCTCCGGTTGCATAGACTATTTTTCTTTTTTCATAATCAAAAAAAATTTTCTCTCTGAGTGTAAAGTTTTTTTCATGAATTCTTCTCTCAAAAACAAAAGGCTTCATATTTCTATCGGTTACTGAAATCAATGTGTCATTTATCTTATACAACCAGGAAAGGGCTGGATTTGAGGTTATTACCGAGGTCAATAAAAACATTGAATCGTTATCTATTACGGTATCTTTTTTCTCCATTCTCATCCTTCCCGCGTATATAAATCCATAGTAAAGATCATAATCAAGAATTTCACAAAAGATAAAAAGTATCATATCCCCCCTCTAAAATATGTTTGGAAATCCTCAGGATTTATTACCCTTTTGAGCTTTGAGATAGCCTTTTCTTTTATTTGCCTTGAAGCCTCTCTTGTAATTCCAAGAATGTCTCCTATCTCTCTTAAATTTAAAGGCTTATCTTCCGAAACCAGACCCGTGTACAATAAAAACACTTCTCTTTGCAAAGGCTCCATTTTTTTAACTATTTTTTTTACCTTTTCTAAGTTCTCAAGTAAAACACTTCTCCATCCCTTTCTTCTCAAATCTATTTTCCTCTCTCTCCCTGTGACTTCTTTTATACTTTTAAAGATAGCCTCTTTTAAAATCTTTTTTATATACTTATCTCTTTTTCTAAACATCTTTGCGATATAAGAAACAGAAAGCATCTCATCTGGAAAGGAAATTCCAAAATGCCTGAATATTACATACTTCTCTTTTGGAGAAAGTTCTCTCTTTATGGCTCTCAGAATATTCTCACTTAGAGTCTTCTTCACCAATTCTCTTTCTGGGGAAGGTGTGATTCTATCTCCGATTATTTCTTCATAAGTGCCTCTTCCTTTTTCATAGGTATCCTTTTGGAGAGAAAGCTCAGAAATTCCACAGTTGAAAGCACAACTGACATCTGAGGGTTTAATTCCGAGTTCATTGGCAAGCTCTTCAAGGGAAGGTTCTCTTCCCAGTTTCTGAGTAATTGCAGGATATCCATCCTTTATTTTCTTGGCAAGCCTTCGGTATTTAGAAGGTAGTTTTATAAGGTTTCTGTTCAATAAAGCCGAAACGATGTAGTATCTTATCCACCAGTTTGAGTAAGTGGTGAGCCTTGTTTTTTTTCTTTCATCATATTTCATCACTGCTTGAACCAATCCTGCATTTCCCTCATTTATAAGTTCAGATAGAGAAAGCCCCCTGTTCTGGTACTGCTTGGCAATATTTACAACCCATCTCAAATTATGGAGTATCAATTTATTTCTTGCCTCAATATCTCCTTCCCTTGCTTTTCTTGCCAGTTTTCTTTCTTCCCGCAGGGAAAGCACTGGATATTTCATGATTTCTTTAAAATACCTTGTCAAGGAGTGATCCGATACTTCCTTTAGTATCTCGTCCCTCTTATTCTGGTTCCACGGTGAAGAACCGTCTTTGCCCATTCCGGTAGATGTATAAAAGTATAGGCTTCTTCTTAGAGATAGCCTTTTTTATAATGGATTCAAATGTTGAGACATCGTAAACCTTCTCATAATCTACCATTAGAATAATATCACCTTTTCTTATTCCAGCATCATAAGCCGGTGAGTTAATCTTCACCTGTTCCACATATACTCCATAGCCTGTTTTGGATTTTTCCTCCTGTATTAGATTCCTTACGATAAGCCCCAGAAGTGTTTCTTCTTTTTTCTCCTCTTTTCTTGATATTACCTCTTCGGGCATTTCCCCTATTCTAACATTTAGTGTAACTCTTTTTTTCTTTCTCCATATAACTATTTTTACCCTTTTCCCAGGCTCAGTATCTGCAACCATAACCTGTAGTTCCCTTACATTACTTACCTTTTTTCCATTATACTCAAGTATCACATCTCCTGGTTTTATTCCTGCTTTTTCTGCTGGTGTATTACTTATTACATCTGCAACCAGCACTCCTTTCTCTTTAACTCCCATTGCTTCCTTCATCTGAGGTGTGAGTTCCTGTATGTAAACCCCCAAGTAACCTCTTACGACTTTCCCTTTCTTTATAAGCTGTTCTGCTACATGCCTTACCATATTTGCAGGAATAGCAAATCCTATTCCCACATTTCCTGCTACCAGACCCGCTGTTTTTATAGCTGTATTTATACCTATCACCTCTCCACGAATATTACAGAGAGGACCTCCGGAATTCCCTGGATTTATGGCAGCATCTGTTTGAATAAAGTTTTGATACACCGGACCCTCTGGAAGAGGAAGTCCAGACCTTCCTTTTGCACTTATTACCCCCACAGTTACGGTCCCTTCAAGTCTAAATGGGTTTCCTATTGCAATTGCCCAATCTCCTACTTTAATTTTATCCGAATCTCCAAATTTAGCATATGGGAATTTCCTTTTATCCTCTAATTTCAATACTGCAATGTCAGTTTTAGGGTCTTTTCCTATTATCTTAACCTTTTTGCCATTATACTTGGTACCGTCATGAAGTGTAACTATTATCTCATCTGCACCTGCTATAACATGGTTGTTTGTAACCACATAACCATCCTCAGAAATTATAACTCCTGAGCCAAGACTGTACAACTTTCTCTCTATCTCCTTAGGAAAAGGCTCGGGAAATTCAAAGAATTTTTTAAAGAATTCATCAAACGGAGATTCAAAGAAATCAGGAATTCTTTCTTTTATTATCCTTGTGGAGGATATATTCACCACAGCAGGGAGTACCTTTTCTGCCACCTTGGTAAATGGACTTTCATACCCAGAAAGAGTATCCAGACCTTCCCTTTCCTCTGCATATCCTGGTCTTGCAAGATTAAAGGATGTAGCAAGTAAAAACCCTACAATAAAAGCAAATATTGCAGCTGATGCTACTATTATTCCTGTTGTTTTTAATGAAAGCTTTTTCATACTGTCACCTCCTTTTTTAGTAATTTTCTTTAAGCAATTTTTTTACGGTCATTTCAAATCTCTTCTCCATCCCGGGCCTAAAACCTACATGTTTTTCTGTTATCCTTCCTTTTTTATCTAAAATATAAGTAGCAGGAATCCCTCTTACACCATACCTACGAGCCACATCACCTTTTTCATCCACGAGTATTTTATAATTTATTCCCATCTCATTTTTAAGTGCTAAAATTGCTTCTTTTTTATCTATACCTACTCCTATTATTTCAACCCCTTTCCTTCGGTATCTTGCATAAATATCTATTAATCTGGGTATTTCTACTCTACAGGGCATACACCATGTAGCCCAGAAATCAAGTATCATTACCTTACCCCGGAACTCTTTTAAACTATGCATGTTGCCCTCAAGGTCAGGAAGGGAGAATTCCGGGGCTTCTAATCTATCTTCCCCGGGATCCTTTATTTTTACACTTTTTTTCTCTATCCTTTTCAATGTATCTTGGGTTATCAAAGCTCCTGTTTTTCCCTCCTCTTCTTTTGATTTACAAAATAAAATAAGAAAAAGTAAAGGTAATAATTTTTTCATTCTTTCATCCTCCTTTGCATTATATAATGTTCTGCTTCTATAGCAGCTCTTGCCCCATCCCCCACTGCTCCGGCAATCTGCCTCGTTGCATTACTTCTAACATCTCCTGCAGCAAAAACACCTTTTATACTTGTTTCCAGATTTTCCTTTGTTTTTATATATCCCAGTTCATCAGTTTCCACAATGTCTTTAAATATTTCACTCTTGGGCACAAGCCCCACATATATAAATACCCCATCCACATCCAAACCATATTCTTCGTTCGTCTTTCGGTTTCGTAGAATTATCCTTTCCACTTTCCTTTCACCAATTATAGCTTTAAGTTCGGTTGAAAGATGAAACCTTACATTGTCATATCTTTTTATTCTTTCCTCAAGTATTCTCTCCCCGGTAACCCTTGGTAGAAACTCCACGAAATGTATAAATCGTGCATATTTAAGCAAAAAAAGCCCCTCTTGAAGACCAGAACTACCACATCCTACCACAGCGATTATCTTATCTTTAAAAAAGGGACCGTCACATGTGGCACAGTAGGAAACTCCTTTTCCTCTGAGTTCTCTTTCTCCAGGTACTCCCAGTTTCTTTGGTTCGGTTCCAGTAGCTATTATGACTGCCTCTGCTTTATACTCTTCTTCATGGATATATACTATTTTGGGAGACTTTGAAAAGTTTACCTTTTCCACCTCGCCAGTGATTATAGAACTTCCAAACTTCTGTGCTTGCTGACTCATCCTTCCGGTCAATTCATTCCCTTTTATACCTTCTTCAAAACCAGGATAATTCTCTATCCATTCCGTTGTAGATGCGAGTCCTCCTATACTTTTGGTTATTATCAGGGTATTGAGTTTTGCTCGGGATGCATATATTCCCGCTGTAAGTCCTGCTGGTCCCCCACCTATTATTATCACATCAAAATCTCTCCCTTCTATCTCTTTCTTTTTCTCCTTGGGCATTGTTAAGGTAAACTCCATTCCCTCTCCTTAAGGCTTCATTAAAGCTTTGATACCTTTTTATAAGCCTCTTCCACAAAGGAGACAAAAGTAGATTCAGGTAACGCCCCTTCAAATTCTATCTCTTCATTTATGATTACCTTTGGAACCCCATACACACCATATTTATTGGCAAGATAAGGAAACTCGATTGACTCTATCATATCACTTCTTATAAAATCATTCTCTATGGCTAATTTATGGGCAATTCTTACCGCACTTGGGCAATAGGGGCAGGTAGGGGTAACAAAAACCTGAATATGTATTGGTTTATCTATTTTAGAAAGTTTATCCTTTGTTTCGGGAGTAAGGTCTGTCTCTTCTCTGGATATATCAATTATATCTTCAACAAGTGAAGTAAATTCATACCCAGAGGGAATTCCAAAAAAGCGTACTTTATAATCTTTTCCATCCTCCCCAAGGATTAAAACAGCTGGAATTTTATCCACATGGTATTTATCTGCTACTTCCTTTTCCTCTATAAAGTTGTGAATCTCCAGTTCTATTTTATCCGAAAGTTCGGCTATTTCTTTTAGGATATCCTCTGTGGGTTTACAGTACTCACACTCCAATTTTTGTGTAAACATCACTATCTTTACCTTATTTTTTAACCTCTCTGAAAAAAGTTTGGTGAGATATTCTTTATCCTCTTCTTTTAACAATGGCATTTATTCCTCCTTTTTATCTTCATCAATGCCGGAGGGGGGACTCGAACCCCCACGGGGTTTCCCCCAGCGGATTTTGAGTCCGCCGCGTCTTCCAATTCCACCACTCCGGCTTAACTTAAATATAAAATAATAACCCATATATTTAAAATGTCAAGGATTTGCAGAATTCCATAACATTTTGGTCGTGAGGGAGTTATTCTTTCTCCACTCCTTCAAAAAGTATTATAAAGAAAGGACTCTACCTATATCTTTTTGAAATTCTTTACCCCCGGATGCATATCCTGGCAATTGCACGAGCACCAGGAGAGGTAACACCATATTTATAAAAATTTATCATAGGCAAGAAGTTTGTTATCCTCTCCATGAATTAACTATATCCCAGCTTATCTCATCTAATATAATAC
>CAZUTC010000061.1:0-9324 GCA_964623485.1 uncultured bacterium
CCTGCAATCGTATAAATCCATATCGTTGCTTCCTCTGGAAGGTTTGCAAATATAATTTTTTCCTCCCACCCCATATCAGCCCTATAAGGGTTGGGATAGACGAGTATCTCTGGAGGCTGTTTCTGCTTTCCTAAAACGATAACAACCGTATAAGTGGGCTCCATCGGATTTTCCCGATACCAACTTTCATCAGGGTCAACACCCTTTACCATTCCCGTCAAACCTCCTTTTGATGCAATTATGGTATAAGTATAGTTGATGTTTCTGGGAATAACCTCCTGAGAAAAATTACTACCGAACCAGACCGATACCCACGGTCCATCCGCATCAAGGGTGGGGAATGCAATATCAAACTCCATGGTAAAACTTCTTCCCTGAGTAGAATTTGATAATCGGTAATATTCCCATCCATCATCAATAATGGGGATCAAGCCCGGGTCATTTGAATAGTTATTATCCTCAATAAGACCGATTCCCTCTACTTCTATTCGCATATTGTCTATCCATGCTTCTATTTCACCCCGATATACCCTGGAATAGAGCTTTATAAACCCCTCCGGTTCCCAGGATATCTCCTTCGTCGCATAAGGATGCTTCCTAACCTCAAAACCGATCTGGTTAAACCCTAAGGGATAAATATCTGTGCTAACTTTTTTCTTTCCAGAATCCCAGACCAGAGAATCCTTCTGATTTTTTATGATGAGCTGAAAAGTGCTGTCTTTTGATTCATAAATAAGTTTCACATGATGGGTATCGCCTTCCGCAAACTCGGAATATGGAATCTTATAGGTCTCATGAATGACTCTTCCATGGACCCTGTCATACATCTCCCATTCCAAGATTGCCCAGTAAGAATGGCGAAGTTTCCAGCTGATACTTATCCCATCCAGGCTGTCATTCTCGGTCTTTTTATAATCGGTAATTATCAGTGTATTTTGAGGATCAGAAGGAAGAGGGGTATGTCCATCAGGACCGGTCTGGACCGAATATACGGGCTTGCCCTGAACCACCCGATAGTGGTGATAAAAACAGTTGTATTCTCCAGTGCAGTAAGGCTTCTCTTCGGACATATTTTCTGCAGGATACCCCGCATCAACCTCATTTATGACAAAGACATCCGCCCCGGGAACCGGTTTTCCAAGCGAGTCTATAACCAGGACATCGAGATAGTATTTAACAAGAGCATACTTCTCAATGGGGTTGCCCTCACAATCGGTAAACTTTCCAGGATTGATGATGAGATTTTTGAACCTGCAATTCACAAGACCTATTCCACTCGTTATATAGCTATTACTTCCATAAGGGGCACCGTTAGCATAACAGGAATGGGACTGACTCCCATTCTGAGCCATTGACTCTTTGATAAGAATGTTATCATCCTTTGCATCAAGATTATAAACATTTAACCTATCCCGGTGAGCATTTATCGAAAATACCATATTTATCGGATTTTCATTATCAGAAATTCTGACATCTTTTATCTCAAACCGGTTTATGTTTACATCATCGGTGTAAATCCAGATCGACTTATCCCCTTTACAAAAATCCCTGGCTTTTTCATACCCGGAACCGATGGAGGGATATGTTCCAATGTCAAGTTCGTGGATATTTGTAAACTCGGTATTCTCTATACAGATTTCATATGGGGAGTCTAAGAACAGGTGACCGAAGTTATCAATCTTTGAATTTTTTATAATAAAGCTACCGTGATATGCAACATCTAAGGGGCAATGCCCGCTCCATCCGGGAGGACCATAGGTCTGAAAGTCAAAATGCCACCAGTAGGTGGAGGATTCATTACTCCAGTGGGTGGTAGAGCCGGCATTGTTCCAAACCCAGTAATGTTCTGTATTTGATGTGATGGTGCTGTTTTCTACATATAGGCGAGAACCATAGTCAAGAACGAACGCAACTTCTCCGGGATAATTACAATGGAATTTAAGGGTCTCATCCTTTATTATGAGTTCAGCTCCTTCATCAACGACCAGGTCTTTATAACAGATAGCGGTTCTTTGAGCCTGGTTGTAGGAGAATATCGCGGGATTGTTTATAGCATCAGCAATATCCTTTAAGGTTACTCCTCTTCCTTCAACAATTATACCCTCTTTATAAGCAAATCCATACTTACCATCACCGGCGTTTATATGGTCATAGGCATACTCTCCAACATAAATTCTTCTTTCCGGGAATAGATATTTTTCTTTAAAAACCATGATATTATCAATGTGGGGCTTGTTTGGCTCTCCCATATCTCTCATGTATATCGCTATCCAGTCCGGTATTACCTCAGAGATAAGGGGTTCATATACATAATTTTCAAACATTATCTTTCCCTCTGGAAGTAGAGTTTCGTGGATAACCTCTTTATAAACATAGTAATAATTCCCTTTGATTATAAGTATGACCTTTTGCCATTCCCCGTTTTCATACCATCCCGCACCATCATATTCCATGCTGAAGCTCACACTTTCACCATGCATATCGGTGCTAATTCCATAATGATGATGAGCATCAGAATTTTTGTTCCATGTAATTGTGAAATAGTCGGTGCCGGTATATCCTCCCCAGGCATTTTTAGCAATGGGATAGAATGTCACATGATTTCCGGTTTGATGAGTTTCTTTAAAGGAATATTTATACCAGAATATCCATGTCCCCTGGGTTATATCTGATGGGGTTCTCAGGGATGTCCATGGATCTCCGACAAGATAGCAGTCTTCTGGATCTTTATCGCTTCCTCCTTCCCATTCCAGTAAAGGTCTTCCCCAGGGGTCGGTCTCTGTCCTCTCTTTATACTTCCGGTCAGAAAAGCTCTCGAAGATATCCGGTGCCTCCAACTCATCCAGGATAGAGATAACCCATTCATGATGAGCTTCACCATCCTGATTATACGCTTTTACATGGATTTCCCAGATGCATTTTGATGGATCAGGGTCATGTTGAGGGACCTCAAATGTAAATGAAGAGGAGGTGCCCGAAGAAGTAGATATAACTTTTTTGTTTACCTCCCAGGAGAAGTCGCAGGCTTCATTGGTTGTTACAGAGAAAGTAACCACTTCTCCGGGATTTACAAGATACATGATATCCTTCGGATCCGATGCACCAGAGCCATTTGAACTCCAGTCAACGATTACCGGCTGGGCATAAATTATTCCAATCCAAAAGAAAAAGAATCCCAAGCCGAATATTTTTTCTTTCATTTTGTCCCCCGTTTTTATGTTTTTCATCCTTTTTCACAGCCCTATTGACAAAGAGATACGATGAGCATTTCCAAGTTCATTATAGGGGACGAAGGCATAATCAATAGAAAATCTCTTCCAGATAATACCAATTCCTGCAGATGTTCCGGAAAATATATCCATATCTGAGCCGGTTTTAAGGTCCCCTCCAGGGGAGCGATAGCCAATCCGGAAAGAAAGTATTTGCTTTAATAAATACTCAGCTCCTATTTCAAAGTAGAACTTGCTATCAATGGCATAACCTAAGTCACATCCCAATAGGAAAGAATTATTCAGAAATTTATAGATTAATCCCATCTCAAGAAGCAAAGGCAGGGAGGCACGCTCTTTGATAAACGGCTTGTTTTGAAAACCAAGATTGCAAACTACGATACCAGTTGATAATCCCTCAAAAGGTGTTTGATACAAGAGTCCGAAATCTATAGCAATCGCCATTCCACTATATTCATGAATCTTTTCATAAATACTTTTGAAGCTCATCCCGATACTGAAAGGTTTTGCAGGACTAAATCGATAACCCAGAGTTATCATTAGGTCAGAGGCTGAATAGGTACCCAATCCCTCACCAGTGGGATTCTCTGGCGTTGTCTCCTGAATTTCACCGTAGTTAAGATAGGAGAGTCCGGCACCGAATCCATGAGAGGAACCAATGGGGAGGGAGTAACCAATTGTTCCAGATTTTATTCCCATGATGTAATTGAGATAGGAGGAGGTAATCTGATGGTAAGGTATCCCGATACCGGCTGGATTCCAGAAAATCGAATTTCCACCATTTAAATCCGCACTTACTGCACATCCCATTGCAGTAGCCCTGGCATCAACCCCCAGCTTCAGAAAGGTGAAACCACAATCCCCTGGCTTTGCATTGCTTGTTAAATTTAGAATAAATATAATTGTTCCTACTTTTTTAATCATAATTCCTCCCTTTGTTAAGTAATGTAAAATTTTTTGTTTGTAATTTTACAAGAAATTTTTGAAATTGTCAAATTGTTGCAGAATTCCATAACAGAAGTTTATTCTTTACCCATTTGTTCAAAAAGCATTGTAAAGAGACCCAAAAGTCCTGCCTTTTTAAGCTATCAATCCAATATCTTTATGGAAATTATTATTGCACTACTAAATTGAAGAGTTTGTTTTTTATATATATTTTTTTAATGATTTTTTTGTTTTTTATGAATTTTTTTACATTTTCCTCTTGGACAGCTTTTTTGAATATTTCCTCTTCTGGGCTATCTTTCTCTACTTCTATTCTTCCTCTTACCTTTCCATTAACCTGTATTACAATAGTAACCTTTTCTTCTATGAGGGCTTTTTTATCTATGGGAGGAAAGCACTTTTTGAATATGCTATCTTTTTCTTTTATCTTTTCCCACAGCTCCTCTGCAAGGTGAGGGGCAAATGGAGCAAGCATTATCAAATACCCCCTTGCCACATAGGAAAAAAGAAGTGAATCTTTGGCTTTAAAGGTTTGCATCTCTGATAAGAGTTCCATCAGCCTCGCAAGAGCTGTATTAAAATGGAACTCTTTAGAGTCCTCAATCACTGCTTTTAAGGTTTTATTAAACTTTTGGTAGAGTTTTTTCTCTTCATTACTTAATTTTTCAATTTCTTCTATTTTTTCAATTTTTCTTATCTTATCTTTTACTTCTGAATAAAGCCTCCATACCCTCTGCAGGAATCTCTTTGCCCCTTCAACTCCTGCATCGGTCCATTCCATATCCTTTTCAGCAGGTCCTGCAAAAAGAATAGTTACCCTTGCTACATCTGCTCCATTCTCTTTTACAAATGGAGCCACTGGAACAACATTTCCTCTTGAGGATGACATCATTTCAAGCCTCTCCTCTACCGGGGTTTTACATTCTTTATGCCTTCTCTCCTCAATATCCTCCACCACTTTAAGGCATTTGGGACACCAGAAAAACTTTTTATGCACAAGTCCCTGATTGAAAAGGTATATAAAGGGTTCATCATGTAAAACAAATCCTTCATCGTACAAGACCTTATTTATAAATCTTGCATATATCAAATGTTTTGTGGCATGTTCTGCTCCTCCAATATACTGGTCAACCGGCATCCATGTTTTGGCATTTTTAAAGGAAAATGGCTCTCTACTGTTTTTTGGATCTGTAAATCTTAAGAAATACCAGGAAGAATCTACAAATGTATCCATTGTATCTGGGTCCCTCCTTGCATCCTTTTTACATCTGGGACATTTAGTGTTTATAAATTCTAAAACATCCTCAAGGGGTGACCTTCCCTTAGGTAAAAAATCTTTTATATTTTCCGGAAGAAGAACCGGAAGTTCCTCTTCCGGCACCGGAACCACTCCACACGAGGAACAGTGTATCATAGGTATGGGAGCTCCCCAATATCTCTGTCTTGATACAAGCCAGTCCCTTATACGATAACTTACACTTTTACCTCCCAGTCCTTTCTCTTCGAGTTTTTCCTGTATTTTTTTAATCCCCTCCTGAGAACCTAAACCTGAAAACTCCCCTGAATTTATCATTATTCCATAATCTTCAAAGGCACGAGCTAAGGTATTTACTTCTATCTCCTCTTGAAATGGTTTTATTACAATCTTAACCGGAAGGTTATATTTTTTTGCAAATAGAAAGTCTCTCTGGTCATGGGCAGGGACTCCCATAACGATTCCTGTCCCATAACTTGCAAGCACATAGTCTCCTATCCATACTGGAACCCTCTCCTGGGTAAATGGATGATATGCATACATCCCGGTAAACACTCCTGACTTCTCCTTCTCCTCTGCTATTCTTTCCACATCGGGTTTTTTCAATGCCTGTTGAATGTATTTTTCTATCTCATTTTTATAGGGAGAATTATTTATTATTCTCTCTACCAAAGGATGCTCAGGGGCAATAGTGATAAAGGTCACTCCAAACAGAGTGTCTGCTCTTGTTGTAAAAACAGGGAGTCTTGTTTTGTGATCTTCAAAGATAAAAACTATCTCGGTACCCTCTGATTTTCCTATCCAGTTCTCTTGAAGTTTTATGATTCTCTCTGGCCATTTACCCTTTAACTTTTCAAGATCTTTTAGGAGTCGTTCTGCATAATCTGTTATCTTAAAAAACCATTGTTTTAAAGCCTTCTTTACCACCAAGGTTTTGCATCTTTCACACCTTCCATCCACAACCTGCTCATTAGCAAGAACGGTGTTGCAGGATGGACACCAGTTAACATACTCCCTTTTTCTATACGCAAGTCCCTTTTTATAAAGTAAAAGAAATATCCATTGGGTCCATTTATAATAATCAGGAGAACATGTGGCTATCTCCCTCTCCCAGTCATAGCTTATCCCTAACATCCTAAATGTATCCTTATAAGCCTTTATATTTTTGGTAGTCCATTCTCGTGGATTTATCCCTCGTTGTATTGCTGCATTTTCTGCAGGAAGCCCAAAGGCATCCCATCCCATTGGGTGAAGTATATCGTATCCCTCCATTCTTTTAATTCTTGCCACAACATCCCCAACTACATAATTCCTCAAATGCCCCATGTGAGGTTCACCGGATGGGTATGGGTACATTTCAAGAACATAAAACTTTTTTAATGGTTTTTCAGGGGTCTTAAAAATCTTCTTTTCTTGCCAGTATCTCTGCCATTTTTTCTCTATTTCGGTGAAGTTATACTCCATATCTTCTCAAATCCTTGCTACAACCTTTTCCAAAAGCAGGTAACCATCCACAGAGGTAGATTTCACAAGAAAATCAATCTCAAAAAGATTATAAAGAATTTCAAATAATTCTTGTCTTTTCCACCTTCGGCTTCTTTCCTCAAGTTTTTTCAGAACGAAACCCTCATGGGTTCCTTTAAACTGCATCCTATATGGAATATCTTTTTTAGGAAATCCAGAGGATACAAGAGACTTAAACTGTATTATCTTTGCTATCTCTTTTGATAAAATTCCTATCAATCCAAGAACTCCTTCTCTCCTTCCATACATCTTTACATTTTCTATAATCTCTATGGATTTTTTCTGATTCCGTGAAAAAAATAGATTTGAAAGTTGAAATCCACTCTTTTCCACTGACTCCCCTACGAGTTTCTCCATTATCTCTTCATCAATTATACTTCCCTTTTCTGCATACAGTTCTATTTTATTTATTATATTTGCAATAAGAGAAGGAGCTCCATCTGTCATATCAATAAGTTTATAAAGAGCATCATCTGAAACTGTATACCCCCTTTGAAAGAACTCGTTCTTTACCCAATCGGAGATTTTCTTAATTCCCGGTTTTTTAAACTCTTTTATCTCAATATTTGCTGAAGAAATAAGTGTATAAAGATTATTTTTTAAATTCCTTACATTCAAAAATGCAGAGATTATCAGGATACTTTTTTCTCTCTTGGAGGCTATCTCCATAATTTTCTCCACATCCTTTACCTTAACTTCATCTACATGGTATATAACAGCCACTCTTTTTTTACCCAAAGGTTGTAATGAAAGGTGATTTATAACATCCGATACATTGGTATCTTTCCCTCTATAAATCCTCAGGTCAAACTCAACAAATTTCTTTTCTGTATTTCTTTTTATCTCTTCATCTATTTTCTTTTCGATCATAGGAACATTTTCACCAAAAAAGCCGAGGATTTTTGCCATCCTTTAATTTTATTTATTCCGCTCTGAAAGTCAATTTATTGATTATTCCTTAGGATAAAAGGGTACCTACTAACTAAAATATGATTTATTTCTGAAGACTTCTTTTACCCATCCACTTTACACTCAATCCAGTTCCGATGAAGAAACCCAGTTCAGTACCTTTTAATAAGGGAAAAAGAAAAATGCCTCCTTTTTGTAATACACCCCCTACCCTTAAATTTATAATAATATTTTTACTCAGCTCATAGTCAAATCCAGTACAGATCGTTCCCCACGCTAAAAATCTCGTATCTCCATTATAATGAAATGCTATCTGTATCCATTTTAAAAAAAGAACTTCGTTAAAATCTCTTATCTTTTTGGTAAGTATTACGCCTCCTTCTACCTCACCTCCCATAACCAAAGGTGGGACACACCCTACTCCCCCTCCGTAATTTATTGCCAAAGAAAACCCTTCACTCTTTTTTATTCTATCCTTTACATCGTAAATCATATCTATTCCAAAAGGGCATACACCCCAATCCCGGTTTTCATTAATTGAGCCTCTTATCATTAGGATATCACTACCGTAGAAATCTTCCGTATAAGACCCACCATCATACCATCCTTTTATTCTTCCCCGCAGAGAATTAAAAGAAATCATGCTTTCTCCTGGGTAAAGGGGCTCTGCATTGTGGTATATGCCCAAACAATAAATGCTTCCCACTAAAGGAATTAGAAAAGGCTTAATTCCCCGCATCTTCCATATTGAAAAATGTAATCATTCCAAATCCCAGGTATGGTGAAGTAAGTACATTAGAACAGTAAAAAGGTGAGTACTGAATGAACTTTCCAATTTCCAAACCAACTTTTACACTCTTTTTTAAAGGGAGGATAAAGTTCAAAAATAAAAGAGTAAGGCTGGAAATGTATTCTTTTTCTTCAAGAGAATATGTTAGGTTAAAGTAAATTGTTTTTAACCCGAAAGATAACTCTATGCGTTTGAATTCTACCCCCATGTATCCCCCCGCCTCTCCAATGAGCTCTCCACCAAGCACTGCATCAAATATAGGCCACCAGAATGCCCCATTTCCGGCTCCTACTTCCACCATAAAAGATGGAACAAATCCCTTTTGTTTTATCACATTCCAGCATACATCAAAAACCATACCAAAAAGAAGAGGTCTTATTCCAATCTCTATTTTTTCTCCTATACTCTTATAAACTACAACAGGGTCTATATCAAGATATTGATACTCATCATACTCGTTAATTTTAAAACTTTCCAAACTTTTTACTGCACTTGTTACCACCCTTATCCTACCTTGACCTACACATCCAACGGGTCTTAAAGTAGCCGAACCATAAACCTTTCCTAAAAAAATTACTATAAATAAAAAATATCTCATTGTCTTCTAATTTTTTCTTTTACATACTCAACCAGTCCTCCTTTTTTAACAATCTCAAGAACCTCAGGGGCAA
>CAZUTC010000062.1:0-9264 GCA_964623485.1 uncultured bacterium
GAAAATGGGTGTATCTATAAAACGAATTAAAATTATCAAGACATTGACCTTTCCTATTTTAACAGTATAATTTTACTGTGCTTTTAATGATTTTTCTTCAATTTGTAGAGTTTTTTTCACTTAGTGCCACCGGGGGCTTTATTCTATACACTGCATATAATTATACCGAACCATCCATATATACTCTCCAATGGAAAAGTTTGAACCCCTCTCAGGGGTATGGTATATATCTAAACCCTTCGGTAATGGCTGGGGGTGAAGAGTTTAAAATAGGATTTTATTTAAAATCTAAAAATCTAAATCAAGCAGAGATACTTTTTAAAAATACAGATTTTTTTGACCTTTTAATCCCTTTTGTATTTAGAAGTGAAGAGAAAGGTGGGATACGGGGGTTTTATGTTTTTAAAAAAATAAAGAAGTTTTGGACCGGGATTTCTTTCCTTGACTCTGATGTACTGAATATAGAATTAAAGGGTGGAATATCCTCCCAGTTTTACTTGGATCTCTATGAAGATTATACCATTACTAAAAAGGAGATACCAGCCCTGAGAGAAGAAGATACCATTCCGGTATCATTTAAGGTATATGGCAATGCATCTTTTAATGCATCACTTTCAGGTCTCTTATGTACCAAGTCCTTCCCTTTCTATTTTGCTGTGGGATGGGAAAGTAAAAAAATTAAGTATGGGATAGATTTTTTATGGACAATATATGAAGAGGATACTCAAATAAAGGATTCAATATCTTATGGGTTTTCCCCCACCGGGGTAGATATTCTATCTTCTTCAGAATGGAACCTTGGAGTTGATGCCTCAGTAGAATTTGAAACTCCTTCCTTTTTTTCTTTTACGGGAAAAAGAGAAGTGAGGGGATATGAACCAGGAATAGGAATTGGTTTATCCGGAGAATTATTCCAAACCCTATTTGGTGCCTCAATTATACACAGACCTGGGGCAAGGATCATCGAAAATATTTCCACCCAAGTTTTTAAAGAGCTATCTATGGAAATTAAAGGGATAGAAGGAAGTAAAGTTGTTGTGGATACACTCAATAAGACTCTATCCGGAAAGATGCATATTAAGATAGGTTCAAAAAATCCCGAAAAAATGAAAGACGAAAAGATAAATTCGCTTCTCTTACCTCCCAGAACCACATTTTCATTTGGAATGCATGCCTCTCCTTTCCCTTGGGAGATTGATATGGTATTGTTTTTTACAAGGACATGGGGAATTTCAAAAACATCCGAAATTTTTATAGGTACTGGATTTGGAATACAAAAGCCATTTCCCTTAAGGTTATCGCAGGTGCTTTTTTACAGAATAATCTATATAGAAGACCTACCTATTTTTACTCTTCCTGCAGTTTTTTATGGAGTTTCCACAACCATTAAATATAAACACATGGAGGTGGATTTGGGAATGGGTCTAAATACTACAACTTCCATTTTTTATTCCTTGGGAGGTTCTGGAAATATATTTTCAAGATATACTATAAACCTGGGAGTGAGTTATGGCTTCTAATTATTACCATATATGGATAAAGAAAGGATACAGTCAAGTAATAAAAAAGAAAAAAGCAGAAAGGAAAAAAAGAATAAAGGCTTTTATCTTTTCTCTTTTTCTCCCAGGATTTGGACAGCTTATCCGAAGAAGGCTATCTTCAGGTATATTTTTCTTGCTGGTTTTTATCTTTTTTATATTTTTTCATCTTTTCCTTTTACATCTAAGGGAAGACCTCTCCGGATACATTCACCTGCTTTTCTCTCTTCTTTATCTTTTCGCATGGTCCATAAATCTCATTGATGCATATAAGGGACCATTTTTCACCACTGCTCCGTGTGTAGAAAAATGCCCTCTTAATCTGGATATACCCCTTTATCTCCACTTTATAAAAAATAAAGATTTTACCTTTTCAGAAGGGATAATAAGAGAAAAAACCCCTTTTCCCGGGACCTTAGGAAGAATATGTTATAAACCATGCGAGAAGGTATGTACGAGAATACGCATAGATGAACCAGTGGCAATACAGCATGAAAAAAGAGCTCTCTTTGATTATTCTTCAGCAGAAGCAGTAAAGATAAAGGTTAAAAAAAGAGATAAAAGCATAGGGATAATAGGAGCTGGACCCGCAGGACTCACTGCAGCATACTTTTTAGCTATGGATGGATTTGATGTTTATGTATATGATAAAGAGAAAAAACCAGGAGGAATGGTGTATCATGCGGTCCCTGATTTCAGACTTCCCAGAAGTGTAGTTGAAGAGGAGCTCTCATGGATCAAAAAAACAGGAGTGAAATTTATACAGAGGGAAATTGGCAAAGATATTACCTTAGAGGAACTAATAAAGAAACATGATGCTTTATTCATTGCCATTGGGTTATGGGGTGAAAAAAAACTCTCTATAAAAGGAGAAAATAAAAAAGGGATCTTTTACGGGATTTCTTTTTTAAAAAAGGCAAAGGATGGAAAACTCCCCAACTTAGGTAAAAGAGTGGCTGTAATAGGAGGAGGAAATGTAGCAATGGATGCTGCAAGGACTGCTATAAGAAAAGGTGTATATGTGAAGGTCTTTTACAGAAGAAGAGAAAAGGATATGCCCGCCTTTTCCTCTGATTATACCTATGCTGTTGAGGAAGGAGTGAAATTTTCTTTTCTTTCTTATCCTATAGAGATACTGGGAGGTAAAAGAATAAAGAAAGTAAGGTTTGCAAAAACTGAACTTAAAAATGAAAATACAGTTATAATTACAGAGAATGTATGGGAGGAAGACTTCAATTCTGTGATTATTGCAGTGGGACAAGTACCACTTACCGAGAGTCTTAAAAAAATAGGCATTAAAACCACCCCGGATGGAAGAATAAAGGTGGATAAGTACTTTAGAACCTCGCTAAAAAAGGTTTTTGCAGGAGGTGATATTATAAGAGGAGCATCCACGGTAGTCCAAGCATCTGCGGATGGTAAAAAAGCAGCAGAGATTATAAAACTCTATCTTCAAGGTAAACCTTTGTTCTTTTATAACCTCTTAAAGTTTTTAGATTTTAGTCTTGAGATAGGTAAAAGAGAGGAAATAACAAAAGAAAAAAGAGTAAAAATGCCCAGGCTTAAAAAGCCCCAGAGAATCCATACTTTTAACGAGGTAGAACTGGGATTTTCAAAAAAGAGTGCCGTAAAAGAGGCAAAAAGGTGCTTAAAATGCAATGCCTATTATACAAAAATTAGGTAGATTGTATGCTGTTACTGACGATAGATACCTTCCTCCACAAAGACTTACTATGCTTGTTAAAAAGGCATGTGAAGGAGGGGTGGATATGATCCAACTAAGGCTCAAAAATAAAGATCTTATTCCCTTTTGTTTTGAAAGAGTAAAAAAAATAACTGAAAAGTATAAAATATTACTTATAATAAATGATTTTCCTGAACTTGTTAAAGAATTGAATGCAGATGGAGTCCATGTAGGAAGAAATGATCCACCACCCGAGAAAACAAGAAAAATTATAGGAGGAAAGATTCTGGGAATCTCTGCATACGATAGTATCCAGTATGCCTTAAAGTTTGAGAATATTTTTGATTATGTATCCTTTTCATCCCCATTTCCTTCTGCTACAAAGGAAAGAAAGCCCACACCCTTTAAAGTTATAAAAGAGGCTGTAATAAGAATTAAAAAACCCATCTATGTAATAGGAGGAATATGCGAAAAGAATATAAAGAGTATTATGGAGATAGGGGTGTATGGGGTTGCTGTCTCTTCTTATATATTCAATGCAGAGGACCCTGAAAAAAGAGCAAGAATCCTCAAAAAAATAATTGATGAGATATCTTAAAGCAGGTATTTTAATTTTACTTTTTGTCTTCTGCCCTAAAAAGGGTTTAAAAATAGAGACCTATGAGGAGGTAATCTCTCATGCCCTCAGAATAAGTAAGGAAAACCCATTTATGGCTGAGTCAATACTGGTATGCTTAAAAGAGATAGAAAAAAATAACAAAGTAATGTTTAAGATAGATAATGCCTTGTATAAAATCTACCTGAGATTTAATGAACCAGGAAAGGCATATGAGATAGTAAAAAAATATCTACACACCCCATTTATAGATTCTTTTGTATCTTATGAAACCATACTTTTGGAAAGAAAAAAATACGATGAGTTAGTAAAGACCACTTCTTCTTTATTTTTCAAAGCCATTGCTTATGCTGAAAAAAGGGAAGACTCCCTTGCCCTTATTTTTTACAAAAAAAGCAAACTCCCTTTATGGATAAAGAATAGAAGGATCATGGAGATATTTTATAAAGAAGGAGAGTATGACTCTGTAATATACTATGGAGAGAGAATCTCTAAAAAGGATGAGAAGGTAAGGGAAGAACTTGTTATTTCGTACTTGAATATTGGAGAAACTAAAAAAGCCAAAAGGGAAAATTCAAAAATTAAAAACGGGCTTAAAAGGCTTTACCTTGAATTTATTATAGCAAAAAAGGAGAAGGATCCTCTGAAAATGAGAAGGGCATGGAGAAGAATAATGAAAGAGTATCCATCCTCTGCTCAAGCGAGATTGGTCGTCTCCCAATTGTCTCCTTTAACCCCCGAAGAGCGATTCCTCTCTGCCCAAGTTTATTTCTATTTTGACCTTAAAAAAGCAGAAAAAAACCTAAAAGAACTTTTACAAATAAAAAGATACAGAAAAAAAGCTGCGTTGAAAATTGCAGAGATAGAATATCGAAGGAAGAACTATGAGAAAGCGGAAAGAATAATAAAGGATATGGATGATAGGGCTGCCTGGCTTATAAGATATAAAATAGCGAAAAAAAAGAAGAAATTAAAAGAGATAATTTTTTGCCTTAAAAAACTTATAGAAAGGGAGCCCAAAAATCCATACTTCTATCTCTCCTTAGGAACGGTCTATCAAGAAAGTAAAAGATATAAAGAGGCAGAAGAAATTTATAGGAAAGGATATAAAAAGACAAAGAGCAGAAGAATCTTAAAAAGATTGGCTGCATTGCTCTATTTAAAAAGAGATACTTTCTCTCTTAAAAAATTAGAAAGAAACGATGTAAAGTTTTTCTACCTATATAAACTCACTAATGACTTCTGTTACATAGATACTCTTTCCGAGAGCTATCCTTACTCTTTTTACACCATTTATCTATCTAAAAAAATATCATTTGATACGGCATCATTTGAAGTATGGAGCAGAAAAATATGGAAAAAGGAGAAGATAAGGAAAGAGATTTTGGATACTTTATCTATATTTCTCAGGTACAACCTTTTAAAAGAAGCAGAAATTTTTTTAAATGAGAAAAAGCCAAATCATATAGAGTGCTTTGAAATTTCAAAGATTTATCTAAAGCATAGACACCCCGAAATGGCTATAAAATGGGCAGAAAGAATAAGAAGGGATGCGGAAAAGAGAAGAGTTTATTACTACCCTTTGGAACTTTTAAGGCTTCTTTATCCTCTCTCTTATATATTTTCTATCAAACAGAGGTTTCCAGCTCTCTCTCTCTTCCTTTCTCTCATAAGACAGGAGAGTTGGTTTAACCCCTATGCAAAATCATCTGCAAATGCTCTTGGCTTATGCCAGCTTCTTATTTCCACAGCAAAGGGACTGGATAAAAATATAACCCCAGATTCCCTTTTTATTCCGGAAACCAACATTTTCCTTGGAGCAAAATACTTAAGTATTCAGATAAAAAACTTTAATGACACCTTGCTTGCTCTTTCCTCCTATAATGCAGGTCCTGGAAATGTAAGGAAGTGGAAGGAGTTTATTCCAAGGGAGGTATTTTTTGACCTTATTCCATTTAAAGAAACTGAAAATTATCTTAAAAAAGTTTTAAGAGGTTATTTTATCTATAGAACAATCTATGGATTTGTGGATTGAGCCTTGGATGGAAGGAACGGAAGAGATATCTTTACTTCCGTTCCTTTTCCTACTTCACTCTTTACCTCCACCTTTCCCTGGTGAGCATCTATTACACTCTTTGCTATTGTCATTCCAAGCCCGGTTCCTTTCTCCTTTCCCGCGGTGAAGAAAGGTTCAAATATCTTATCAATCATTTCTTTTGGGATTCCCTTTCCAGTATCTTTTATCTTTATTTCTACCCCATCCTTAACCTTTTTGGTTTCTACAAATAGTTTTCCTCCTTCATTCATTGCTTCAATGGCATTGCATATTATATTGGAAAGCCCCCTTTTGAGTCTCTGGGGATCTGCAAGTATGCTCTCATTAAACATGAAATGGGTCTCTTTCTCTATTTTTCTTTCCGCAAGCATCTGATGGGATTCTTCAAGGCATTCATTTAGTATCTCCTCTATTCTTACCGGCTTTAGTTTAATACTCATTTGCCCCCGGGAAAGTTCAAGAAGGTCAACCACTAAGGAAAGTATATAATCTGTCTCTTTTTCTATCATCCTACAAAGTTTCTCTCTAAGTTCAGAAGGAGTTGTTTTTTCAAGAAGAAGCTGGGTACAGTTCTTTATAACACCTATAGGGTTTTTAAAGTCATGAACTATTCTGGATGTGAGCATTCCTATAGAGGAAAGCCTTTCTCTCTTTATCAATTCATCCTGCATTTTTTTAAGTTCTTCATAAGCTTCTTGAAGTTCTATATTTTTTTTCTTTAAGTTTTCGATCATTGTAATATCTGTCTCCCTCAATCTCTGGGATAGTATTTTCATCATCCTAAAGGCAACTGGAGGGTTCTTAATCAAAAACTTTTCAAAATTCTCCTTATTTATCTCCAGCATTGTTGTTCGGGTTGAAATAACTATATCTGCGGACCTTGGTTTTTCCTCTATCAAAGCCATCTCCCCAAAGAAATCTCCTTCTTTAAGTGTCGCTATCTTTTCGCCTCCTTTAACTACATCCACTTTTCCTTTTACAATTATATACATGGCATTCCCTGGATCACCTTCTCTAAAGAGCACGGTCCCCTTTTTAAACGTCAGTTTTTTTGCAACCTCAAGTATCTCTTCTATCTCCCTCTCCTTCAATTCTTTAAATATTTGGCTTTTTTTAAGTTTCTCTACAAGACTCCTTTTATCTCTCATTTTAGTAATTATTATCAAAAATCTCTTTTTGTCAAATTTTTTTAATATCCATTCCTTAATAAGGTTTTAAATACATGGGGCTCTTTTTTCTTAAGGATATACCAAAAATAAGATAACCCAGTGGTTATAAAGAATACCAAGAGAAAGATCAAAATTGTAGTGGAGATATCTAAGGAATCCTTCCCTGATATTCGATCCACCATGAAAGCACCATTATACTAAGGACTCCTCCAAATCTTGTTACTGCAAGCCAAGGATTTGTTTGCTGGTCTTTGGTCAAATTAAGTAAAAAACTACCTATACAAATTAAGATAAGAGAAGCCAAAAGGGAGATAATCATCACCTTTTTCCTTTTTGAAAATCAGGATAAAAGTTGAAGAATTAAAAGGCTTATTCCAATACACTGGAGAATATCCAAGGAAAAGAAGGATATCATATTTTTATCACTCATACAGCATAAAGTTTTTCTCAAAGAAAAATAAGGAAGATGAAGCCAGTATCCAAGGATTATTATTCCCAAAAATCTTTTCATTCTTGGTCTTACCCATGAATAGAAAACCATTTTTAATAAAGCTCTAAAGACATCTCCTTGAAGCATTAAAAAACTGCCAGAACTCTTATTAGGTTTAAGAAGAGGTATCTTTCCTTTACGTATTTTTTAAATTTTACAACCACCTCATATTTCTTAACATTTCTCCCATCCTTACAATATTTTTCCCAAGTCTTTCTGCATACTCTATCGCCTCTTTATCCTTAGATACATCCTCAAACCCTACTGAATAGGTAAATGCGTAGGGAGGAAATATAATCCCCATATCATTCAATGTGCCCATCAGAGAGAGTATTGTCATCATTGCCCCATCCTCTTGGGCTGTTACCACAAATCCTCCTATTTTCCCATCAAGAAGTTTTCCTTCGTTCTCAAGAGATGTAAGTCTGTCTATAAAATTTTTAAGAAGTCCTGAAGGAGCATACCAGTATACCGGGGTTACAAAAACCAATGCGTCTGCTTTTAAAAGAATTTTAAAAATTTTATCTACATCATCATTCAGTTTTCTACATCTTTCCCTGTTACACTCCTCTCTTGATACACTTACACATCCCTCACACCATTTTATGTTATTATCTATAAGATGTATGGTTTTTACTTTTCCTCCTTCTTTTTCTACACTTCTCATTACATAGGAGGCAAGACTCATAGAAATACCATCCTTTCTTGGAGACCCATTTATAAAAAGCACCTCAATATTTTCCATAATTCCTCCTTAATTTAAAGCAAAGAGGTTCTTGGTTTAAATCCTCTCCCCAGCACTTCATAAACATCTGTTATTATCACAAATGCGTTGGGATCTATCTTTTTTACATACTGTTTTAAAACAGGTATTTCCTTTCTTGCTACAACCACAAGTAATACCTCTGTTTCTTTTCTTCTATAACCTGTAATAGAACGTATTCCTGTGGTCCCTCGTTTCATTTCCGAGAGTATCACTTTTTTTATTTTCCCGGGTTTTTCGGTAATTATAAGAGTCATTTTAGCATAGCTCCATCCCTCTAAAACAAAATCAATGACCTTTGAAGATATAAATAATGCAAGGTATCCATAAAGTGGGTATTCGGCAGAGCCAAAGACAATTCCGGAAAGGGAGATTATTAGAAAATCCACTATAAGTATTCCAACTCCAACACTTAAATTAGTCACCCGGTTTAAAACCTGTCCTATCACATCTGTTCCTCCTGTGGATGCATGTCCTCGGAAGACAATACCGAGACCTAAGCCGAGCAATACACCTCCATAAATTGCAGAAAGAAGCTTATTAGAAGTAGCAGGAGGAAGAGACAAAAATTTATTAAAGAAATCAATGAAAAATGAAGAAGATATAATGCCTAAAAGACTCTTTATTCCGTATCTTTTACCTAAGTTTTTAATTCCCAAGATAAATACAGGAATATTAAGAATTACATAGCCAATCCCTACACTTATCTTGGTAAGATAATTTATAACTATTGCTAATCCTCCTAATCCTCCGGGAACAATATGATTTGGTATTAAAAATAGAGCATAGGAGAGTCCCAAAAAGATAGAACCTAAAACAATAAAAAGGAGATCACCAATTTCTTCTCTCCAATTTATTTTAACCACTGTTTTTTTCATGAAGTTTTATAAGTTTATATCAAAATATTCTATTTGTCAAACCAGTGTAGAATTCCCTTACATATTAGAT
>CAZUTC010000063.1:0-9245 GCA_964623485.1 uncultured bacterium
CTTATGTTTAATAAAATACTTTTTGAACGGGTGGGTAAGGAATAACCCCTCGTGGCCAAAACGTTATGGAATTCTGCAAAACATTGACATTAAAGGGATTTTTATTTATAATAATTGGTGTTTAGAATTTTTATTTGTGGGATGTCTCTATTAAGTTGTTATAAATCTCAAACCATTGAGAACTTTGTATATTATGCTTATAATCTGCAACGAAAGGATACTTTAAATATTACCGCTGTTTTCAAAAAAACTGGAAACTCTAAGGGGTTTTTAGATATTTTCTCGCTTAAAGATGATTCTTTGATTCTTCACGGAAGAATTCTTTTAGATACTTTTCTTGAGGAAGGAGTTTATAAATGTAAAGTTATGCTTCAAAAATCAGGATTTACCACTCCGGTTTACTTTGGAAAGTTGTTGAAGGCAAAGAAATTATGTATTGACTTTAAGAAAGCATTTAAAAAGGTGAGTGGCTTAAAAGAAAAATCTCTATTTGCATATGATTCTGAGAAAGGTTATATTATAATAAGAGGAGTAAAGGATAAGAAAAAAAGGGGAATAATGGTTGAGGAGGAGGTGTATTACTGGATATTTGATAAAGATCTTAATGTAATAAGAAGGGTAAAAACAGTAGAAAGAAAACTGGAGGAGAAATGAAAAGAATTTTTGTTTTTTTCTTTTTGCCGGTAGTGTTATATGCAAAATACCATAAGATAATGGTACATCAAAAGGATGTAACATTTGAGATGTTGAAATATGCAGAGAATATAAAAGTAAGAGGTGAAGGGTACATGGAACTGGTGGTGGATGATTATGGGATAGAAAGGTTTGTAGAAGAAGGTATTGATTTTAAAATCCTTATAAAAGATATGGAAAAGTTTTACCGAGAGAGGATGTCTGGAGTTTCTAATTTTGGAGCATATTATACCTACCAAGAGGCGATTTCAATTCTTGATAGTCTTCATCTCTTATATCCTTCTTTGTGTTCTGAAAGAATCGCTTTACCTAACGATGAGTCCGATACAACCTGGAATGGTAATAAAATATGGGCTATTAAAATTTCGGATAATGTGGAAGTAGAAGAAGATGAACCCGAGGTTTTATATACAGGAGTTCATCATGCAAGGGAACCCATAGGGTGTAATATTACTGTAGAGTTTGCAAGATGGCTCTTGGAGAATTATAAAAACAATGAAATTGCAAGATATATAGTGGATAATAGAGAAATATGGATAGTTCCTATAGTTAATCCTGATGGGTATCTCTACAATGAAGCCATAGCTCCTCAAGGTGGTGGGATGTGGAGAAAGAATAGAAGAGACAATGGAGATGGAACTTATGGAGTTGACCTTAATAGGAACTACCCTTACATGTGGGGATACGATGATATTGGATCTTCAGGAGACCCTTCCTCTGATATTTATAGGGGTCCTTCTCCTGCTTCTGAACCTGAAGTTCAATCAATAATTAATCTTTGTACTTCCCACTCATTCCGATTTGCCCTTAATTACCATAGTTTTTCAAATATGTTGCTTTATCCCTTTTCTTACAAGGAGATAGAGACCCCTGATTCTTTGGCTTATCGAGATATGGGGGAAGATATTACCCTTTTCAATTACTATACTTATGGAACTTCTTGGCAACTTTTATATCTTGTAAATGGAGATTCTGACGATTGGATGTATGGAGAGCAGAAAAATAAGACAAAGATATTTGCCTTTACTCCAGAGGTAGGGGAAGAGTTTTGGGAGGAGGATTCCATACCGGTTCACATAGAAGAAACAAGATATATGAATATTCATGTGGCTCTTGCAGCAGCAGGTTTTTTAGAACTCTACTCATGGGAAATTCTAACCGAAGATGAAGATGAATATCCAGAGAAGGGAGAAAGATTAAGTTTAATACTTACCATTAAAAACATATCTCCCTGGGAAACGGTATACTCTTCGGTGATATCTCTTACCCTATCCGAAGAATTTATACAGTTTGATGAACCTACTAAAAATATCCAGGCTATTCTTCCTCTTGCTGAGGAAAGAATAGAATTTAGGGGAAAAGTTTCTGATGATTGTCCTTCTGGAAAGTGGATATGGGTATATGTGAATAAAATCTCGGGTAGAGAGACTTTTCCAAAGGACTCCATTCTGTTGGTGATAGGAGAGAGGGAGGTTTCATTTTATGACGATTTTGAAAATGGTTTGGTCAACTGGGGAGGAAACTGGCAGTTGACATCCGAGGATTTTCACTCTCCTTCCTATAGTCTTACCGATTCTCCAGGAACAAAATATGGGAACAACAGGAATTATATAACCTATCTAAAAACTCCTGTGGATGTGGATGATTATTCTTATATTGAGATTTCATTTTTTAATAAGTATTCTACAGAAAGAGGATATGATTTTGGTGTTGTGGAGATATCATGGGACGGAGAAAACTGGGAAAGAATATATCAAGTTTCCGGTTATAAAGAATGGTATGAAGTGAAACTTCCCATTACAGAGATTAAAGGTGATAAACTTCATCTAAGATTTAGGCTAAGCTCGGATAGATGGGTAAGGGATGATGGTTGGTATATTGATGATGTGAAGATCACAGGAGTTAGAAAGGAGCAGGAAGTTAGTGTAAAATCCTGGGATAGAGAAAAAAAGAGAATTAAAGTTGTGAAAATATATGATGTTTCAGGAAGGATTGTGGGAATAGGGAAAAAAGTACTTCTTAAAAAAAGGTTCTCAAAGGGGATATATTTTATAAAAGAAGGGAAAAATATTAAAAAAATCACAATTTACTGAGGGCATGTACTAAAAGAGGAGAATTTATAGGTTTTTTATAAGGAGTATGAAAAGTAATTTATTCTTACTTATAAGGGATTTTCAAGAAATTGCAAACTGGATAGAAAAGTTATACTGGTACGAGTGTTATAGAAGTGACTCTCTTCCACTTGTAGTATAGAGTAATGGGTGATATTTTTCAAAAAGTATTCCTAAACCTTAATATTAATTTCTTGACTTCACTTCATTGTTAATTAAAATTAAAAAGGCGCCTGTAGCTCAACTGGATAGAGCGGCGGACTACGGATCCGCAGGTTGGGGGTTCGACTCCCTCCAGGCGTGCTTGAATGAAGAAAAATGGATGCGTGAGGCATTAAAAGAGGCAGAGCTTGCTTTAAGGGAAGGAGAGGTCCCGGTAGGGGCTGTGGTAGTGGTAAATGAAAGAATAGTGGGAAAGGGGCATAACCAGACCGAAAGATTGAAGGATCCTACTGCCCACGCAGAGATAATAGCGATAACTGCTGCTTGTAATGCTTTGGGTTCCTCAAGGCTTGAGAAGGCGGAAGTGTATGTAACTTTAGAACCATGTGTTATGTGTACCGGAGCAATGGTTCTTGCAAGAATAAAAAAACTTGTTTTTGGTGCTCAGGAAAAGAAGTTTGGAGCATGTGGGTCAAAGTATAATATACCTTTTGATAATTTATTGAACCATACTTTTGAAGTTAAAAAAGGTGTTTTAGAGAAAAAGGCAAAGGAATTATTGGAAGAGTTTTTTAAAAAAAGACGGAGAGATGGCCGAGTGGACGAAGGCGCGCGACTCGAAATCGCGTAGCCCCGTAAGGGGGCTCGGGGGTTCGAATCCCTCTCTCTCCGTCTATAAAAAAGGAGGTGACCATTTTGGCAAGATATATAACCCTTACTTTTTTTATTTTTTTCTCTCTTAATGCAGATATAATAAGAATTACAGAAAAAAGGTTGGATTACGAAGTTTTGAAAAAAATGTATGAAGGAGCGAAAGTATACCGACAGAAGATTCATATATTTCCCCATAGGATAAAAACATTAGAGAAACCAGAAACTTTAAGAATTCTTGCAATAAGAGTTGAGTTTGAAAAAGACGATGATCCTTTCACAACTGGAGAAGGACTGATGGATTTGAAAGGTTTTGGACACCCCGGGGATGGGCTTTACTACGACCCTCCTCATACAAAAACCTATTTTGAGAGGCAACTTCAAGGTTTAAGAAACTATTATCTGTTGAACTCTAAAAAGAAATTAATCATAGAATACGATGTATATCCAAAAGATGAGTTCAAATGCTATAAGCTGCCCCATAAAATGAGTTTTTATGGGACTCCCTCCGATTATGAAAGGGGACTTGTTTATTTAGCAAGGGATGCATTGTGGGAGGCCGATAAGGATACTCTTATTGATTTTTCAAATTATGATGCATTCATTATATTTCATGCAGGAACCAATCTTCAGACATCCTATTTTTGGGGTAGGTATCATGATATACCGTCTGCTACGGTAACCGAAGGGGCTTTTCTTTATTATCTTGGAAGGGAATACATAGAGGTGGATGGGGGGATTAAAATAGGGCATGTAAGTATCCTGCCAGAGTCTCCTCGGGTAGATGGAATGATGGTTGGGCTTGCTGGTGTTCTTTACCATGAAATTGGACATCAGTTGCCGGTTCAAAGAAGCCCAATTCCCGGGCATATCTATGGTCTTTTTGACCTGTATGATGTCTCGGGATGGTCATCTGGAATAGGAGCATGGGGATTGATGGGAGGAGGAGGATGGCTTGGAGAACCCTCTGGGCAGGTTCCCTGTATGCTTTCTGCCTACCATAGATATCTTTTAGGATGGGAAGAGCCGGTGGAGGTTACTCAAGATACAACAATCTATCTATACACCATTGCCGTTGATACACTTTCTCTGGATACAATAGGAGATTCCCTACATCCTACTTCTATTAAAATTCCAATAAGAGAAGGGGAATATTTTCTTATAGAAAACAGACAGGTAAATACCAAGCATGATATACAGGATATAAAAGATGATACAGTGGAAATAGATGTGGAGTATGGTGTTCCAATTTATATACTTGGTGGAGAGTACGATGCATATCTTCCTGGTTCAGGGATTATGGTGTGGCATGTGGATGAAGATGTGATAGAGGAATATGGTCCATACAATGCAATAAATATTTTTCCAGAACATAAAGGAGTGGATGTAGAAGAGGCAGATGGAATACAGGATTTTGATGCCTGGAGCTACACAAGTAGGCTTGAATATCAGTTGGATGGAAGCCCATATGACCCATTTTTTAAAGGAGGAAACAACCTTTTTGCTTCATATACCAATCCTAATTCAAACGGATACTATGGAGAGACAGGAATAGAGATACTCGTAGAAGATACTGCCAAAAATGTAATGAAGATAAGGATAAAAAAAGGTCGAAGAGTAAAAGGATTTCCTAAGCATCTGAACGGAGAGGTAAAAGGGATAGAAGGAGAGGATATAAACCAGGACGGGAAAAAGGAGATAATAGCAGTGACTGGCTCAGGAAGGATTTATATCTGGAGTCTCTCTGGAGAGGCTCTTTTTAACACACCAAAGAATATAGGTGACTCTGTAAATACCTTCTTTTCCTTAGGAGATTTTGATGGAGATGGAAGAAAGGAAATTGCTGTGGGAGGAATTTCAGGAAGGATATATGTTTTTAAAGCAGATTCAGAAATAACGCTTTTAGAAGGTTTTCCCATAAATACAGAAGGGAGAATATACGGTATATTAATGATGCATGATATTGACCAAGATGGAAAGGATGAGATATTTGTTGCTACAGATAAAGGATATATCTATTGTTTGAACTACAAAGAAGAACCAAAAAAGAGATACCTTGGTATTTCTTTTACAAAAGGACCCTTTCTTATTCCTCCAGGGAAGATAGGAGTTTTAGGGGAGGAAGGTAGTTTATTTATTTTAGATAAAGAACTTAATCTTTTGAATGGTTTTCCAAAGACCCTAGGTATAGGGAATGCTCCCTTAACTACTACTCCAGTGGTTGCTGATATGGATGGTGATGGAGAAAAAGAGATTGTGGCTTTTATTCCTGAAGAAGAAAACTATATATTTTATGTTTTATCTTTGGATGGAGAGGTTAAGAAGAAAGGTAATATAGAAGTTCAAAATACCGGGGATATTTCAGTTGCAGATGTTGACAGAGATGGGTTACCGGAGATTATTTTTACCAATTTAAACAGATTGTATGCCTTTGATTATGGAGGTTCTATTTCACAAGGTTTCCCATTCAGGTTTCCGGATTACTATACAGTTAGGGAAGTTGTTGAACTCTCCTTTGGAGATGCAATAGTAGAGTACTCTTTGCCCTTTGAGTTTACTTCAAATGTAGTGGTAGGGGATGAGGATGGGGATGGGAAGGAAGAGATAATGCTTGGTTCTCCTGATAAGGGAATTTATGTAATAAAAAGCAACCAAAAAATTGATACAATAATGGCAAGGTACGGAATAAAAAGTGTTTCCCTTGGGGATGTGGATGAAGATGGTAAACTTGAACTTCTTGCGGGAGATAAGGAAGGATATGTGTATGTATGGGAACTTGAGGGGAGAATATCCTCATGGCCCACCCTTTATGGGTCAACCAGCAGAACAGGTTATTGGGAAAAAGAATCAAAAAGAGTTCGAAAAGTAGAAAGCTTATGTGAGGAAGTTTATATATACCCAAATCCAGTGGATAAAGATAGGGCAAATATTCATGCCTTAATAGGAAAGGATGCTGAGAAAATAAGTTTTGGAATAATGGATGTTGCAGGTGACTTCCTATATCGAGACATAAAACTTGAGAATTTTACAAAAGGAGAACCGAATGATTTCCCAATAGATGCTTACCTGCAGGGACTTGCTCCTGGACTTTATATACTCTATTTTGTTGTTGAAGGAAAGGGTGGAAAAGAGGTTAAACTTTATAAGTTTTGTGTTGTAAGATAGGAGGTATAAATGCTCATAATTTCTTTACTGTTTATGGTTTCTAAGACCACAGCGGTGTTTTCCTCCCTTGTTATGCCTGGAACGGGAGAGATACTTCTTGGGGAGAAAAAGAGAGGGGAGACCTTTCTTTGGGTAGGAGGAGTAACAACATCTCTTTGGATTGGTTTCTTTTGGTATGGAGAGCTTAAAAAAACCGATGCTTTATTATATGCCTCATTGTATGCTTCTGCCAACCCAGAAAATAAAGACGGGAGATATCTTTCTGCAATAGAAAATTATGAAAGTTCTTTAAAATACAACGAAGAGATAGCCAGGGAAGCGAGAGAGAAGTATCCCAATGATTATAAAAAACAGCAGGAGTATATAAAAAAATATGGATACTTTGAGGAGAACGAATGGAACTGGGAGGATACCTCTTACTGGTATGAATATATGAAAATAAGAGATATAGAGAGGGAGGCTTATCAGCGTGCCAAACTATGGTTGGGTTTTGCTGTGCTCACAAGGTTTGCAAGTGTTATAGACTGTCTCCTCTTTATAGAAAAACCTCTGCGAATAAAAACAGGATTTGATGGAAAAAGAATCAGGATAGGATTTTCTCTTTATTTTAAATGATAGAAACTGATTTTCTCGTTATTGGTTCTGGGATTTCAGGATTATGGTATGCTTATCGTGTATCTTCTGCAGGAAGAGCTTTAGTAGTTACCAAGAAAGAGGATACAGAATCCAATACCAACTATGCTCAAGGAGGGATAGCAGCAGCTGTGGGTAAAGATGATTCCCCTTTAATTCATATGGAGGATACACTTAAAGCAGGAAATGGGTTGTGTAATAGACAGGCAGTGGAAAAAATTGTATATGAGGGTCCCTTACTTATTAAAAAATTAGAAGAGATAGGGGTTGAATTTTCAAAAAATAACGGAGAATTTAATCTTGGAAAAGAGGGGGGACATTCCAGAAGAAGGATAATTCATGCAAAAGACCGAACAGGAAATGTGGTGGAAAAGGTTCTTTTAAAAAGGGTAAAAAGTGAAGGGGTTCAAATAATGGAGAATCATTTTACTGTGGCACTTTTATGTGATGATGAGTGTCAAGGCGCAGTGGTTGTGGATAGAAGGAATTTAAAGATGAAGTTGATAAAGGCAAAGATTGTTTTTCTGGCTTCTGGAGGTTTATGCTGGATCTATGAGCATACTACAAATCCTCCAATAGCAACCGGAGATGGAATTGCTATGGCATACCGAATAGGGGCAGAGATTGCAAATCTGGAGTTCATTCAGTTTCATCCTACCGCTCTTTATGGATACCGGATAAATGGAAGAGCATTTCTAATCTCAGAGGCTGTAAGAGGTGAGGGAGCTTTATTGAAAACAATAAATGGAGAGAGATTTATGGAAAAATATCATCCGGATAAGGAGATGGCTCCAAGAGATGCAGTGGCCAGGGCTATTTATACCGAGATTAAAAAAAGGAGAGAAAATTATGTACTTCTGGATATGTCTCCTATAGGGAAAGAGAGGATAAAGGAGAGGTTTCCTTATATTTACAATACATGTCTTTTATTTGGTATAGATGTAACCGAAATGCCGGTTCCTGTGACCCCTGCTGCCCATTACTCAGTAGGAGGGATAAAAACCGGACTTTTTGGGGAAACATCCATACCTTATCTTCTTTCTGCAGGAGAGACAACATGTACCGGTGTTCATGGAAGTAACAGGCTTGCTTCCAATTCCCTCTTAGAGGCTCTTGTTTTTTCAAATAGTGCAGCAGAGCACTCTTTAAAAATAATAAAAGAAAAAGGTAATAAAACAATTAATTTTAAAGAAGAAAAGTACCGGGTAGTAGAGATAAAAGATACCTCTATACTTGATTATTATGTGTTGATGTTGAAAAGGGAGATGTGGAGAGGAGCAGGTATTGTAAGGAATACTCAATCACTTGAAAAAAGTATTGAAAGAGTTAAAAGGATGGCAAAAGAGGTGGATAGTATATATCCTTCTTATATTATTAATCCTCGTCTTGAGGAGGTAAGAAATATGTTTACAGTTTCTCAATTGATACTTATCTCTGCTTTATTGAGAAAAGAATCAAGAGGACTCCATTATAATGAAGATTATCCATACAAAAGTAAAGAATATGAAAAAGATACAATAATTAAAAAGGAATGGATAAAGAATAAAATTTTTAGCTAACATGCTATGGGAATTTACAGGACCGAGAAAATTCTGGTAATAGAGATATTCGGGCATCCAGGGTATCACTCACCCAAATTGTCTTCGGCAACTTAGCATATCCGCTGGGACGTTGGGCGAAATGTTAAGAAGGGAGATAAATGCCAGTTAAATGGATAGACACATCAAAATTATCTTTCAATAGTCTGTTGCTTCTTGAACGCATACAAATTCGTTGACTCCCAGGTTGGCTTCCTGAAAAAGAGCTTTCAATTGACTTAAAGGCTAATCC
>CAZUTC010000064.1:0-9235 GCA_964623485.1 uncultured bacterium
GTAATAACTGCCTCTTTTTTTGTATCTATTTTATTCCCCACTATTACAAGAATATTTTATTTCAAGAAGTTCAATAAAATAGCGCCACCGGGATTTGAACCCGGGTCTTCTGGCTGAGAACCAGATGTCCTGGGCCAGACTAGACGATGGCGCCTCCTTTTAATAATACTCTAAAATCTTAAAAAGTCAAACCTCTATTTGGGTTCAAAGCACATTACCGGGGAGAAAATTAAAAGGAATGTCCTTAAAATAAAAAAATATGATACTCATTTGTTTTAGGTGGTAACGTACTTTTAGTTTACAACAATCTCTATATATTGACATAAAAGCTTTATACTATATCATTGATTATATGGAAGAGATGATAAAAGTGAATATAAATGGTGAAGAAAAAGAAGTAGAGAAAGGTAGAAAAGTTATTGATATTATAGATAAAAAGTATTTTGCCTGTAGAGTAAATGGAGAATTGAAAGACCTTTCTTATGTTTTAAAAGACGGAGATAAGATAGAACTTCTAAATTTTGATTCTCGAGAAGGAAAGGAAATATTTTGGCATTCCTCTGCTCATCTACTTGCCCATGCAGTAAAAAGACTTTTTCCAAAGGCAAGACTTGCTATAGGTCCTTCCATAGAAGAGGGATTTTACTATGATTTTGATGTACCTACTCCATTTACTCCAGAAGATATTAAAAAAATAGAAAAGGAGATGCAAAAAATTTCCAAAGAAAATTTAAAAATAGAAAAAAAGATTTATCCTAAAAGAAAGGCGGTGGAGTTCTATAAATGGGAAGGAGAGAGATATAAACTTGAAATACTTCAGGAGATAGAGGATGAGAAAGTAGGTTTTTATAAACAGGGAGATTTTATTGACCTTTGTAAAGGTCCTCATCTTCCTTCCACTGGATATATAAAGTTTTTTAAACTTACTTCTGTGGCAGGGGCTTACTGGAAGGGGGATGAGAAAAATCCTATGCTGCAAAGAATATATGGAATATCATTTCCTGATGAAAAAAGACTTGAAGAGTACTTAAAACTCAGAGAAGAAGCAAAAAGAAGAGACCATAGAGTGTTAGGTAAAAAGCTTAAACTATTTGAGATATTTGAAGATACTGGGCCCGGACTTGTATTTTGGTATCCCAAGGGTTCCATTGTGAGAAAAGAGATAGAGAAATTCTGGATCGAAGAGCATGAAAAAAGGGGGTACCTTATTGTTTATACTCCTCATATAGCCAAGTCAAAACTCTGGCATCTTTCCGGACATTACGAATACTATAAAGAAAATATGTTTATATTTGATATTGAGGATACTGGATATGTAATAAAACCTATGAACTGCCCTGGACATATAATGATATATAAAAGTGAAAAAAGAAGTTACCGAGACCTCCCTATAAAACTTGCAGAACTCGGCACAGTGTACCGAAATGAAAGATCAGGAGTTCTTCATGGAATGCTGAGAGTTAGAGGATTCACTATAGATGATGCTCATATATTCTGTACCCCAGAGCAGATAGAAGAAGAAGTATCCCAAGTGATTGACCTTGCAATGTATACTATGAGAACCTTTGGATATGAAAAATTTAAAGTGGAACTTTCTTTAAGAGATGAGAGTCAAAAAGAGAAGTATGCCGGTGAAGATGAAGATTGGATAAGAGCTCAGGAGATTTTGGAAAGACTTCTGATAAAGAAGAGTATGGAGTTTCGTAAGATGCCTGGAGAGGCTGCATTTTATGGTCCCAAAATAGATATAAAACTGGTGGATGCATTGGGAAGACCCTGGCAGGGACCTACCATTCAACTTGATTTTGCATTACCTAAAAGATTTAACCTTACTTACATGGGAAAGGATGGAAAGGAACATCTTGTGGTGATGATACATCGGGCTATTTTAGGTTCCATGGAAAGATTTTTTGGGGGACTTATAGAACATTATGGAGGATTTTTCCCAACCTGGCTTTCTCCATATCAAGTGGTGGTTATGAATGTAACCGATGATGTTTTAGATTATGCCACTGATGTGGCTGCCAAGTTAATTGAGGAAAAAATAAGGGTTGTAACTTATTTTGACAATGAGAAAATATCGTATAAAATAAAAATGGCTGAAGAGGAAAAGATTCCGTATATGATCATAGTTGGTAGAAAAGAGAAAGAAAACAATACTTTATCTGTGAGGAAAAAAGGTAAAGGTGAAGTGGGGGAAAAAACCCTTGAGACCTTTATCTATGAAATAAAAGAGGAAATAAAACAAAGGAGGTAATATCCAGGAAATAAAAAAATATAGGGTAAATGAAGAGATAAAAGCCCCTTATGTAAGATTGGTAGGTTCGGATAAGAAAATGATTGGCGTAATGCCAATAAAGGAAGCATTAAGACTTGCCAGAATGCAGGGAATGGACCTTGTTGAAGTGGCTCCCAATGCAGATCCCCCGGTATGCCGAATAATGGATTATGGAAGATTTTTATATGAAGAAAAAGTAAAAAGACAAGAGGCAAAAAGAAGACAGCATCAAGTGGAGACCCATCAAATAAGGCTTTCGTTGAATATAAATGAGCATGACTATAATGTGAAGTTAAAAAAGATAAAGGAGTTTTTAAAGGAAAAGGACAGGGTAAAAGTAGTTATAATGTTAAGAGGGAGAGAAATTCTCCACAAGGAAAGAGGACTTGAACTTATAGAAAAACTTAAAAGTGATTTGGAGGAGGTAGGAATGCTTGAGTCTTCTCCTAAGATAGAAGGAGAGACAAGAATGAGTATACAGGCTGTATTCTTACCGTTAAAAGGAGGTTAAGATGCCGAAGTTAAAAACATTAAGAGCCCTTAAAAAGAGAGTGAAGATAACCGGAAAAGGAAAAATTAAAAGGGCTAAAGCAACCAAAAGCCATCTTCTTGAGAAGAAATCCAAAAAGAGAAAGAGACACTTAAAAAAACCCACAATAGTGGGTTCTAAAGAGGCAAAAAAGCTTAAAAGACTTTTACCATATGGATAGGAGGTAAATATGGCAAGAGTTACTACCGGACCGGTGACAAGAGCAAGAAGAAAGAAATGGTTAAAATATGCCAAAGGATACTGGGGGGCAAAGTCTAAGCTTTATCGAACTGCTAAACTGGCGGTTATGCACTCTTGGCAGTACGCATACCGGGAGAGAAAAAGAAAAAAGAGAGTTATGAAAGCTTTATGGAATATAAGAATAAATGCAGCAGTGAGACCCCATGGGCTTAACTACTCCAAATTCATGCATGGATTGAAACTTTCGGGTATTTTTCTTTCAAGAAAAACTCTCCAGGAGATTGCGATAGAACATCCAGAGGATTTTGAAAAGATAGTAAAAGAAGTAAAGGAGAAGTTGAAAGAAGAGGGAATGCTTAAGGAGGCATAATGGAGGAGATTACAAAAAGGATCATGGAGATTATATCCATATCTCCCATAGATTATGGAGATGTAAGAATAGTAGAAGAAAAAGTTGAAACCATAAAAGTTAAAGACGGAAGACTGGAAGCCATAATAAGGTCCGAGAATAGAGGATTTGGAATAAGGATTTTAAAAAATGGAGCATGGGGATTTGCATCCTCTGGCAAATTGGAGAAAAAGGAAATAGAAAAGGTTGTAAAAAGAGCAAGAGAGATAGCTGATGCAAGTAGCTTTGTTAAAGGAAGATACGCGGAACTTTCAGAACTCATGCCCCAAAAGGGTAATTATACTACCAAGATAAAGAAGGATCCGTTCCTTGTACCTTTAGAGGAAAAGATTTCATTGTTGGTGGAAAGCACGAGGACCATGAAAAAAGTGAAAGGAATAAGAACTGCTAAAGGAATGCTTTATGCTAAAAGAATAAAAAAGATATTTGCAAATAATGAGGGTTCTTATATAGTTCAGGAGATTATTTTTACTGGAGGAGGGATAGAGGCATGGGCTATCGAAAGGAATGAGGCTCAAAGAAGGTCATATCCCTGCGGGTTTGGAAATTTTTCCCAAAGAGGATATGAATTCATAGAAGAGATGAATCTTTTAAAAAATGCAGAGAAAACTGCAGAAGAAGCAAGAATGTTACTTTCTGCAAAACCATGTCCAGAAGAGGAAACAACCGTGGTTCTTGGTTCTAACCAGATGGTTCTTCAAGTTCATGAATCTGTGGGGCATCCATCCGAGCTGGATAGGGTGCTTGGAACCGAGGTTTCCTATGCGGGAGGGAGTTTTCTTGGTTTAAGAGATCAAGGGAACTTAAAATACGCGGCAGAAATCGTAAGTATAACCGCAGATGCTACATTAGAAGGGGGATTGGGAAGTTTTGGATGGGATGACGAAGGAGTACCTGCCCAAAGATTCTACATAATCGAGAATGGAGTATTTAAGAATTTTCTTACATCCAGAGAAACAGCCGCAGCAATAGGAGAGAGGTCTAATGGAACAATGAGAGCTGGAGGATGGGCAAGAATTCCATTGATAAGAATGACCAACATAAATCTTGAACCAGGGGATAAAAGTTTTGAAGAGATAATAGGGGAGGTAAATAATGGAGTATACATGGAGACAAATAAATCATGGAGCATAGACAATAAGAGACTTAACTTTCATTTTGGAACCGAAATAGCATGGAGGATTAAAAAGGGCAGGCTTACAGAAGTATATAAAAATCCGGTATATACTGGAATAACCCCTGTGTTTTGGAACTCGTGTGATGGAGTAGGTGATAAAAACACGATGATTTTATGGGGGGTGCCCAACTGCGGTAAAGGAGAACCTGGACAATCCATGGAGGTTGGGCATAGAACCCCTGTCGCAAGATTTCGTAATGTTAAAGTGGGTAGTACGAGGGCTTAGACTTTTTACCTTAATTTTCACTACCTGTGGATATCTCGGAGTATATTTTAATCTTTTTTATAATGCCCAAAATTATTATAAAAAGGGATTGAAAAAAGAGAAGATACATAAAGGTAGTGGGAAAAGTGATTTTGAAAAATCCATAGAAAAATGTTTGAAGGTCTTAAATGAATATCCTGATTCAAAATTCGCAGATGATGCCCTATTCCTTTTGGGTATGAATTACTACTATATTGGAGAGTATGAAAGGGCAGCAGAACAATTGGGAAACTATCTTGCGATTTATCCAGGTTCTAAAAGAATAGACGAAGTGAAGTTCTATCGAGCGATTTGTTTTATTGAGCTTGGTAACTATACAGAAGCAAGAATTATTTTAAAAGAGCTGCAGGAAAGAAAGAGATGGAAGGAAAAAGCAGTTTACTATACTGCCCTATCGTATAAAAAAGAGAATTCTCTTGAAGATGCTCAAAAATATTTTGAGATATTTCTAAAAAAATATAAAAAAAGTAAACTCGCACTTAAAGCAAGGCTTGAGCTGGGAGATATCTTAGAAAAGAAAAATGATACAGTTTATGCAATAAAATGGTATGAAGATTACATAAGAAATATCCCTACAACTAAAGAAAAATATGAAGTTATGGTAAGGCTGGGGAATCTTTATCTTAAGAAAAAAAGATACGATGATGTAATTCAACTTTTAAAAAATGCCATAGGGATTTATCCGGAGTATAATGATGATATAAACTTATTATTAGGGAAAGCATATTATTTCAAAAAAGAATATAATAAAGCCATTTCCTATTTTGATAATATCTTTAAACCAGAAAAGGCAGCAGAGGCTTTTTATTATAAGGGTCTTATATATGAAGAGAAAAATGAAATCGAAAAAGCAGTTGCTTATTATGATTCTGTTAAAATAAAGTCTCAAACATCCGATTTCTATATTCTTTCTTTAAGGAGGAAATCGGTTCTTGAAAGTGCACTTCAAGATACATCCGACAGTGTGAGAATTGACCCTGCAGAAAATCAGTTTCTACTTGCACAAACATATTTTGTAAATTTTGAAGATTACGATAAAGCAGTCGAAGAGTACAAGAAACTTTTGGAAAAGTATCCTCAGAGTCCCTATGCTCCCAAAGCAATGTATGCAATTGCCTGGATATATAAGTATAGAAAAAATGATACACTCTGGAGGTCTCTTTTTAGAAAAATAATTCAAGAGTATCCAAATACAGAGTATTCAAAGTATGCAGAAAGAGAGCTTGAAAAATGAAGGCTTTGGTTCAGGATAAACAGTTTGTTACTGAAGAGATATTTATTTTGTGGCTTGAAATCGATAATATTAAGAAGGATCCGGTCCCAGGACAGTTCTTTATGCTGGGAACTGGTGTTACCTTTTTAAAAAGACCTTTTACTCCTTGTGATGTAAGTGGAAACTTAATCAGGTTTGCAATTAAAATAAAAGGAAGAGGAACCAAATGGCTTTCACAGAGAAATAAAGGAGATAGTATTGAAATTACAGGACCATGGGGGAATGGGGTGAAAAAAATAAAAGGGAAAAGGATAGGAGTGGTGGGAGGAGGAACCGGAGTGGCTCCGCTTCTTTATTTAATTAAATTTTTTGAGGATAAGAAGTTTTACTCTTTTCTTGGGGCAAAAACTGAAAGAGAACTTCTTTTTTTAGAAGAGTTTGAGTTTTTTTCAGAAAAGGTAGTTTATGCTACTCAGGATGGTACAAAGGGCAAGAAGGGTTTGATAGTAGATTTTTTAAAAGATGATTTTGATGAAGTATATGCCTGTGGCCCTTGGGAGATGCTGTCCGCTGTAAAAAAGAGAATAAAGCATGGTAAGAAGTATGGATTTATTGAAAAGGAGATATGGTGTGGAGCTGGATTGTGTATGGGATGTGGAGTAAAAAGAGAAGACGGGAGTTATATAAGGATATGTAGTGATGGACCGGTAATATCACTTGATGAGGTGAAGTTTGAACTTTGAAGTATTGATAGGCAATATAAGACTGAAAAACCCTTTAATTATTGCTTCGGGAACATTTGGATTTGGTGAGAAATTTAAAAAGGTAATTCAGCGGGCTGGAGGATTTATAACAAAAGGAATAACAAAAGAAGAAAGAAAAGGAAATGAATTTCCGAGAATATGGGATGGAGGAGGGTATCTTTTAAACTCCATTGGACTTGAAAATCCAGGGGTAGAAAAATTTAAAAAAGAGATACTTCCTTTGGTTTTTAAAAACCGGGTATTTTTTATGGTAAACGTTGCAGGCTTTTCTGTGGATGAGTTTTTTTACATTGTTGAAATGCTGAAGGATGAAAGTATCGATGGTTTTGAACTTAATCTTTCATGCCCAAATGTTAAAAAAGACTATAAATTGATTGGGGCAGTACCCAAGAGTGTAAGAAAGATAGTACGAGGAGTAAAAAGTATTACAGATAAGCCTATCTTTGTGAAGCTTACTCCCAATTACTGCGATCCCATAGAGATTGCGGAGATATGTGAAGAAGAAAAGGCAGATGCAGTGGTGGTCTTTAATACACTTTTCGGAATGCGGGTGGATATAGAAAAAAGAAAGCCTTATTTTAAGAGTGTAAGAGGTGGAATCTCAGGACCGGGGGTTAAACCTTTTGTTCTTTACTCGGTGTATGAAATATCAAAAAGGGTGAAGATTCCAGTGGTTGCCTCAGGAGGGGTAACAAACGGAGAGGATGTGTTGGAATACCTCCTTGTAGGAGCCAAGGCAGTGGAGATAGGAAGTGTAAATCTAAGGGATCCATTTGCTTTAATAAGAATTTTAAAAGAATTAAGGATTTTATTAAAAAAGTTAAAAATTAAAAGAATCGAGGAGATAATAGGAAAAATGGAGGTGAAAGATGAAACCTGAAATAATAATTGCTGTAAATCTGGGGACAGAAGATGAAGCAAAAAAGTTTATAAGAAAAGTAAAAGATGAGGTAGATTATTTTAAAATAGATGCAGGACTTTTTACAAAAACAGGTCCTTCTATCCTAAAATTCATAAAGGATATAGGAAAAAAGGTCTTTCTTGATTTAAAGTTTCATGATATTCCCTCCACAGTGGCAAGAGCTGTAGGGTCATGTATAGAACTTGGGGTGGATATATGTACTCTTCACGCATCCGGAGGATTTGAAATGATGGAAGCAGCAGTGAAGGAAAAATGGATTTGTAAAAAAGATTATCCACTGTTTCTTGGAGTTACAGTACTTACAAGTCTTGATACTGCTAATATAAGAGATATTTTTGGAACGGAAAGAACCGTTGAGGATCAGGTACTTCTTCTTGCTCAGTTATGTAAAAGTGCAGGATTAAATGGAGTTGTTGCTTCTTCCAGAGAAGCATCTCTTATAAAAAAGGAGATAGACGGTGAGTTCGTGGTAGCAACACCTGGGATAAGACCTCTTTGGGCTTCTTCAGATGAGCATACAAGGGTTTATACTCCTAAAAAGGCAAAAGAAGAGGGAGTGGATTTTATAATTATTGGGAGACCGGTAATTTTAGCAGATGATCCCATAGGAGCCATAAGAAAAATAAAGGAAGAAATTTATGGATGAATTTTTAGATATTCTCTTAAAAGAAGAGGTTTTAATAAGAGGTCATTTTTTGCTTAGTTCTGGCCTCCACAGCGAATGGTACTTTGAAAAGATGAGGCTTGTTGAGAACCCTTCTTTGCTTTCCTTATTTATAAAAGAACTTCTTAAAAAAACAGGAAAAGATTTTGATAAGGTTGTGGGACCCTTTAAGGGAGGAGCAATAGTTGCCTATGAGGTTGCAAGGCAATTGAATATAAGGTGTGCCTTTGCAGAGAAAGTAGAAGATAAAATGTTAATAAGAAGAGGAAAAGGGATTAAAGGAAAGGATAGGGTGCTTGTTGTAGATGATGTTTTAACCACCGGAGGTTCTCTTTTGAAAACAGTTAAGGCAGTGGAAGAAAAAGGAGGAGAAGTAGTAAAGAAAGGAGTTTTAATAGACAGGAGTGAAAAAGATATAGGAACTGATTATGAATATGTTGTAAAGTATTCAATAAAAAACTATTCTCCCTCTGAATGCCCATTATGTAGAGATAAAAAGCCCCTTATTAAACCAGGAGGATAACTTGACAAAATTTTCAATCTGGATATATTTAATTATGTTTAAAGGAGAGTCGTGGAAGGAGGTGATAAAAAAGAAAAAAACAGGAAATCAAAGGGATAAAAAAGGAGGTAATAAATGAAGAAAATAATAGGGTTTTTAGCTATCTTTGGGCTTGTAGGTCTTTTAGTGGTGGGATGCAAACCCACTGGGGCTGCAGATGTCCAGGAGTTAAAGGATAAAATATCCTCTCTTGAAGAGAGTGTTTCCACTCTTGAGTCTGACATTGAAGCATTACAAACATCTCTTGATGA
>CAZUTC010000065.1:0-6140 GCA_964623485.1 uncultured bacterium
GATAAGATACGCCTTACCGCAGGCATTGAGAATATAACCGCAGAAAATTTTGAGGTTTATCCAGGAATTTATTTTAAAAAGAGAACCCCCTTTTTGAAATTTTTATTTAAATTTTTTTAATATGTCTTTAATCCTTCCTCTATAGAGGGGATCCTCCGATGACTTAGCCTCTTCTTCAAGAATTTTTTTAACCTCTTCTTTTTTGTCAATAGGGACTGCGATCATAGTGAGTGCATTTATTATTTTTATTTTCCAGTTTAAGGAGGTCTCCTTTGATAGAGCCTCTGTGAGCTGAAGGTATGCATTTTCGAAGTTTCCTTCCATTCTTTCCTTTAGAGCATTAAGATATAGAATTTCTGGAGTATTTCCAAACCTTTTAATTCCTTCCTTTAGCATTTCCTTCACCCTTTTAAAACTCCCTTCCTCTATTTCTATTTCACATAGTTGTAAAAAAGCATTGTATGCCTGTTTTCTACACTGCCGGTATACCCGCAAAAACACAAGGGTTGCTTCTTTTTTTCTTCCCAGTTTTCTATAAATATTCCCAAGCATTTCGTCGGCAATACAGGGGAATTTTTTTCTTGCAGCAATAATATCTGTTAATGCCTCCCCATATATCCCAAGTTTCTCTTTTATCCTTGCTCTTTTTAATAGGATTTCAGGGTCTTGGACATTTTGGAGTACCTTAAGAGCGCCTTTATAATCCCCCATCTCCTCCTTTGCTTTTGCCAAAAGAAGATTTGCTTGGCTGGTGTATTCTGGATACTTTTCTCTTATTTTTTGAAGTTCATGGATTGCTTGATAAAATTTTTTATTTTCCAATAGGATACTTGCTATTTTGAGTCTTAAGGAAGGTACAAGCTTTGATGAAGGGTATTTTTTTATAAAACCAGTTAGATATGCAATAGAATCCCGATACTTACCCAGCTTAAAGCGAATCCATTCTCTCTGCAGGAGAAGCTCATCCTTCTCTTTGACACTTTTATTTTTTATTAACTCCTCTATCACAGATAGGGCGGTTCGGTAATCTTTTTCCATCATAGTGCAGTCCAGTATTTTCTTTAAGCTTTTGACTTTATATTCTTGAAGCCTAACTTTTTTATAGTATTCTATTGCAGTGGCGCATTTCCCCTTTGCAAAATATATATCTCCGAGTTTTAGATTAACTTCATCAATAAAGGGCTGAGCATACTCCTCCTCTATCAATTCCTTTAGAAGATTCTCCGCTTTTTGAGTTTCCTGAGTTTTTAAATAAGATATTGCCTCTAAATACTTCACAAAAGAAAGAGAAGGAGAGTCTTGGTATCTCTTCCTGAAAAGTTCAGCATAATCTATAACCTCCTTATACTTTTTTCTTGTATAGAGAAGATATAATAACTCTTTAAGAATGGATTCTTCATATCCATACTCCCTTATATATTTTTTCAATTTCTCTTCTGCCTTTTTAAGGTTTCTTATCTTTTCATAGCATAGGGCTGTTAAAAGAGAGGCGTTTTTATCTTGTTGTTCTTTAATAATCTCCAAGGTTTTTTTATAATTTTTTTTGTTGTAGTAAATAAATGCTTTTGCATAGGATATGTATTTCTTCATATATTCTGGATATTTTCTTTCCAGTAATTTCCAGGCTTGAGTTTCTTTTCCTTTTTTTAGGTATATTAATGAAAGTAAATAGGAAGCAAGGGGACTGTGCTTTATTTTTTTTAGGTCTTTTTCTGCCCTTTCAAGACTGTCCATTTTCTCATAAATAGAGGCTCGGAGAAGGAAGAAAAACTCTTTTTGTTTTTTATCCTCCGGAGGAAGTTTAAGATAAGAAAGAGCCTTTTTATACTCTTTAAGTCTCAAATATTGGTATGCAATCATAAGACTTATTTCATGAGGGTCAAAGCTTTTTGGGGCGAAGTCTTGAAGGTTTAAGAATGCATTTAATGCATCCTCGGGAGCATTCTGAAAATAAAGGGTCCAGGCAATAAAATATAGAGTAAATAATGGAGGTTGAGACCTGGATTTGAGTGCCATGCTGAAATACTTCTCTGCCTTATGGTAATCTCCTAAAAAAAAGTAGTAGATTCCTGCTATCCATGCCTCCTCCTTTTTAAAAAGGATAAGTTTACGAGAAATGTTGGATTCTCCCTTTGCCATATCCACAAAAAACCACAGTTTATTATCCAGAGGTGAAAGAGTAGCGTAAAGGAGGTTCTCTGCCTCATAGGTTCTTTTTATTGAATAAATATAAAATACATCATCATTATGAATGGGAAGGAGAGTAAATATAAAAAACATAAAATTAAATCTTCACCGGTTTCTTTATAAACAGATACCTCTTTATCTTTTTTGTTGTTGTCTTAGGGAACTCCTCCTCTCTTATTTCAAAACTTTTTACTCTCTTGTAGTCTGCAAGTTCTTTAGTGTATTTTTTGATTTCTTCTTTTAAAAGCTCGGTTATTTCCTCTTCAGTGGCATCAGGTTTCATCTTGTCTATTTCTTCATAATCCGGGTGTATAATGGCATGGACCTCCTCTCTACCAGTAACAGGGTTTTCCTTACCTATAACAAGCACCTCTTTTATATAGGGACTCTCGAGGAGTTTTTCTTCTATTTCTTCAGGATATACATTTTTGCCTGCGGCAGTCACTATGAGGTTCTTTTTCCTTCCGGTAATGTAGAGATATCCTTCTTTATCAATCCATCCCAGGTCTCCTGTATAAAGCCATCCATCTTTTAAAACTTCTTGGGTTGCCTTTTTGTTTTTGTAATACCCGAGCATTATGTTTGGACCCTTTGCACATATCTCCCCCACTCCATTTTCATCAGGGGAATCTATCTTTATCTCCACATCCGGGACCGGGGGTCCCACTGATTCATTCTTTGGTTTTTCAGCTCTATTAACTGTTAGAACTGGAGAGGATTCGGTGAGTCCGTATCCTTGAAGAATGTTTACTCCTATGTTTTCAAGAAAATCAGATACCCAACGGGGTAATGCTGCTCCTCCGGAGACCACAAGTCTTAAGTTTTCAAATCCAATTGCCCCCCTCACTCCTTTAAACAGTACTTTTCCAGGGAGTTTGGACACAGGTTTTATAATTTTTGATAACCCGTAAAATGTCTTAAAAAGAGTTTTTTTAATTGCAGATGCTTCCTTCACATTTCTTTTTATACCCAAGACTATCTTTTCAAAAAGAAGGGGAACGCCAAGCATAAGGGTTACTTTGTGTTTTTTCATGGTATCCAGGATCTCTTTCGATTTCAAACTGGGGGTATATATTATCTCACATCCTGCTACAAGAGGTGCCAGGAAGCCGCAGGTGGCTTCAAATGTGTGGTGAAGTGGAAGGATGGAGATAAATCTATCTTTTTCGTCAAAGTATACAGCTTGATACATCGAGTTGATGTTGGATGCAATGTTTCGGTGGGAAAGCATCACCCCCTTAGACTGCCCGGTGGTTCCTGAGGTATATATAAGTACCGAAAGGTCATCAAGTGAAGGTTGGGGAGGAAAGTAGGATACCTCTTTCCCATTTTGTATCACATCTTCCATCCATATGATTTTTTTTGTTTTTTCCTCTACTTTGTCCATGCATATGAGAAGCTTGATATTTTTAAGTCCTTTTACAGCTTCCGTAATTACCTCCTCATACATCTTTGAATACACTAAAGCCTCTGATTCAGAATCTATAAGAATATGTTTTATCTCCGGTGATTTTAACTGGGGATCAAGGGGGACAACAACAGCTCCAGTCCACTGTATACCGAGATAAGCTATTGCCCAAGAGGGTCTATTCTCTCCAATTAATGCTATCTTACTATTTTTGCCAAATCCAAGTTTCTTAATCCCTCTTGCAAAAAGAGATACTTTTTCTATCATCTCTTGATATGTGAGGGTTTCTTTCAGGTCTTTTCTTTCTATCTTTAATGCTATTTTATCTTTGAATTTTTCTCCACTTCTTCTTATCATTTCAGGAATAGGGGCTATCTCCACCCCTTCCCTGACTGTGGGAACCCTTTTCATGATACCTCCTTTTTAAATCTTTCTTATACCTTTTTTTGCCTTTTCAATAAGTTCTTCTCCCTTTATATTTTTCTTCCAAAAAAACTCCACCAGCATAGGTAGGTTTACTCCTCCTATTATATGGATGTTTTTTTTATTTTCTCGAGCCTGAGCTGCTGCGCTTCCACAGCTTCCCCCAAGTATGTCCACAAAAACAAATATCTCTTTATTTTTGTTCTTTTTAAATATTTCGGCAAGCATCTCTGTGAGTGCTTTTAAAGAGAGTTTTCTATTGGAAACAGGAATTATTTCTTCCTGTTCTCCGAGTATAGTTTCCAGAGCGGTTTTTATACCCTCTGGAAAATCACCATGTCCTAAAATTACTGCTATCCTTTTCATTCTATCTCACCCTTTTTTATTTTTTTCTCCATTTCCTTTTTTAACTGTTCATCGAAGAATTTTGCAGCATCAAATCCTTTAAGTTTTATAAGGTGGTTCATTGCTATAACCTCACATATCATTGCAATGTTTCTTCCTGGAAGAACGGGAATTGTAATTTTGGGAAGTTCTATTCCTAAGATTTCTTCTGTTTTTGTATCCAAACCTATTCTCTCATAATCCGTGTTTTTTCCCCATTTTACGAGCTCCACTATTACCTCTATCTTTTTCTCTATCCTTATTGCTCTTATTCCAAATATACTATAAAGGTTTATTATTCCAAGACCTCTTATTTCCATGTAATGTCGAAGCACTGGGTTTTCCTCTGCGCTCTCTCCTATGAGTACACTTCCCCTTCTTTTTCTTATTCTTATGAGGTCATCTGCTACCAGTCTATGTCCTCTTTCCACAAGGTCAAGGGCTGTTTCACTCTTTCCAATGCCGGACTCTCCGGTTATCAATAATCCTACGCCATAGACATCCACCAAGGTTCCATGGATGCATATCTCTGGAGCCAGTTTACTGTCCAGATACTCGGTAAGACCATGTATGAAGGGTGTGGTGGATATCTGAGTGACAAGTAAAGGAACTTTATGCTTATCACATTCCTCCTTCATCTCCAAAAAGGGTTCCATTCCTTCTGTCATTATTATGCATGGGGGAAGAAACTTTATTATGTTTGTTAAGGCAAGTCTTCTTGCAGGAGCATCAAATCTTTTTAAGAAAAATGTTTCAGTTTTACCAAATATCTGTATTCTCTCCTTCATGAAGAATCCGGTGTATCCTGCGAGTGCAAGACCTGGTCTACTTATATCCACCACCCCTATCTTTCTTTTTAATCCCTCTTTTCCTGCTATCAATGTAAGCTTGAGAGTTTTCCTTCCTTCTTCAAGTAATGTTTTTACCTCTATTTCTCTGCCTTTTTCTTCCTTCATCCTCTCTTCCTTGATTTAGCCTTTAACTTTCCTTCGAATCTTTCAAGGGCTCTTGTTGCTTTATCCTTTAATCTGTCTATTGCTTCAAAGAAATCCTTCCCTTTTGTTTTTATTACCTTCTTTTCATTTTTTAAAAAGAAGATACCCTCCACATTGGATAGTCCACCTTCGTTAAAAAGGATTATTTCAGAGTCTATTATGATGCTTTTGAATCGTGTGAGTTTTTTTAATTTTTTATCTATGTACTCCTTTACTCTTTCTGGAATCTCCATATGCCTTGCTGTTATTCTCATAATGCCTCCTTTTTATCCTGGTTTTTAAATACCCACTCCTCCCTCCCATCCCTTTTCCTCCAATTTTTTAATTTGTTGCTCCCACACCTCTATTTCTCCTTCTCTCTGTTTTGTAGGAAATATTTTATCCAATTTGTACTTTTCTATAAACTTTTTCTCCTCATCGTTTAATGTTTCATTTATGTCTGAGAGTACCGAAACTATTTCTTCTTTTTCCATTGGTCCTATTGCAAGCTTGATAAGTTGTTTTACTGCCTGAAGATAATAGAGTGCTCGTTCTTCAGAGGCTGTGTGTATGTCTGTGAGGTCTTTTAGCTCTCCCTTATCAAAGGATATGGGTATGTTATTGGAATAACTCCATTTATTAAAATTTTTTGTTATCTTTTCCAACTCCTTATCCCTTACCTTCCTTGAAAGAAGCTTTAAAAAGGGTGATACTATTTTTTTAAATAAAATTCTTAATCTCGCTCCATCTTCGTCTTCGGTTTC
>CAZUTC010000065.1:6150-9194 GCA_964623485.1 uncultured bacterium
TCGGTTTCCAGAAGCCCCAGATTTTTTAACCGTGCAGTTATGACATAAACTCTTGTTTTTGGAATTCCTGTAATTTTGGATATTTCATTTATACTTTTTTTCCCATCCACATTGCTTAATATACTCCACTCCTGAGATGATAGGCTGAGGCTTTCGGCAGAGATCTTGGGTTTAGGGGCTAAGGCAAGAGCCGCCTCTTCATAAGGTATGGTCTTCTTTGCCTTTTCAAACTCTTGGGCTACTGAAGAGGCTTCTATTAAAAGGTCGGTTAATGTCTTTGTTATTTTCTTTTCAAATTTTATTTCTTCTTCTGTGAATTTAAATCTTCCCTTCACAAGACTGAATATTTCATAAAATGCTTCTTCTCCTTCTAACTTTCCTGTCTTCGCACTCATTACCTCTCCCACCAACATATAGATTTCTCCATTTATCCTTCCGGTGATTTTGAGTACACCCGACTTTCTTGATGCAGCGAGTAACTGAAGTATATCCACAAGTCCCTGTCTTTCTATTTTTCCTGCAAGCATTTAAAAGATTATAGAGTGGATTTTTATAATGTCAATATTTTAACCCACTATAACTGAAGGATTCTACCACAAATTTTTGGGCGATTATATATATGATGAGAAGGGGAAGGATAGAGATAAAAGAAGCAGCCATAAGCAACGGATAGTTAGTGGATTCTGCTCTGGAAAAATATGCAAGTCCCACCTGAATGGGTCTTAAACTATCACTGTTGGTTACTATCAATGGCCATACAAATGAGTTCCAGCTCCCTATGGTATTGAGCACTATAATTGCAGCAAGGGGAGCCTTTGCAAGAGGGAGAAGAATCTTTGTTAATATTGTGAAATGACCACACCCATCTATTTTTGCAGACTCTATTAACTCCCTGGGAACCGTTTTGAAAAACTGTCTTAAAAGAAAAATTGCAAATATATTTGCAGTCCACGGAACTATCAGGGCAAGGTATGTATCTATCCATCCCAGTTTGGAAAGTAATATATAGGAGGGAACTAAATAGAGAGGAAGAGGAACCTGCATAAGTCCAATAAGAAAAGTGAAGTATATTTCTCTTCCTGGAAACTCTATTCTTGCAAATGCATAAGCTGCAAGTATCGAAGTCATAAGAATTCCAAGAACAACAAAGAATGTAACAATAACCGTATTAAGAATATACCTTGCAAAAGGAACCGTGTTAAATACCTCTATATAATTATAGAACTTAAATAACCTTGGGAAAAGAGTGGGGGGAAACATAAGAGACTCTGGCTGGGTCTTTAAAGAGGTTACGAACATCCAGTAGAAGGGGAAGAGCATAAAAATCCCGGTTATCGAGAGAATCAAATATATAAGTGCCTTCTTACCCATAAAATACCTTCTTTTCCACAACTTTTCTTTGGAAAATGGTGAGCAAAACAATAAGTGCAAAAGATACAATTGCTACAGCAGAGCCATACCCAAGGTTCCAAAATTCAAAGGATTGTTGGTAAAAGTAATACATTACTGTTCTTGTTGTTCCCAGAGGTCCTCCAGGAGGGGAGGTCATTATCCAGATGGGGGCAAATATGTTGTAACTCCCTATGGTATTTACTATTAAAAGATAAAATGTGGTGGGTCCAAGAAGAGGTAAAGTAATTGAAAAAAACTGTTTTACAGGACCTGCCCCATCTATCTTGGCTGCATCATAATATGTTTTTGGGATATTTTCTAATCCAGCAAGATATATTATTATGTTAAACCCTGTGTGTTGCCATATTCCAAGAAGCATTAAGGAGAATAATGCAAAAGATGGACCAGGCAGTTTTTTTGAGAATAATATAGCTAATATACTCTTGGGTTCTTCAAGCCATTTTAAAGGAGGGATGGATAAAAAGGAAAGAATATAATTCGCAAACCCCCGGTAAGGATTTAAAATCCACTTCCATACCACTGCGATTGCCACTATAGAGGTTACAATAGGGATGTAGTATATGGTTCTAAAAAAGGTTCTTCCCTTTATTCTTGAGGATAGAAAGACAGCGAAAAATAGACCCAAGATAAGCTGGACCGGCACAACTCCCATAACATAATAAAATGTATTTAAAAGAGACCTCCAGAACTCAATATCTTTAAAAAGGAACACAAAATTTTCAAATCCTTTAAAATCCTTTGGACCTTCTATACCCCAGTCATGAAGACTTACTAAAAAAGAGAAGATGAGGGGGAATATTCTAAATGCAGCAATTATAACAAAAGATGGAAGGATAAAGATTAATGCTTTTATAAGATTTTTCCTCAACGGGAAAATTCTTCTCTTGCTGCTTCCTCCGCTTCCTTTAATTTTCCTTCATGTATCAACACTGATAAAGAAGAAAGAGAAGTTCCGATCATCTCTATATTTATTCCCTTTCTTGCAAGCGCTGAGAACAGTCTTCCTGCAACCCCTGGAGTTCTTCCCAATCTTTCACCATAAATTGTGAGCATTCCCATTCCTTTACCTATTATTATATCTTTTGTTTCCACCTGTTTTTGCCCTTTTAAAAACTCTACTGCCCTTTCTACTTCATCTGCAGCTATTGCAAAGGAAAGGTCGGTTTCCCCTTTTCCGGTTCCTGACTCTGCAATCAACTCTATATTGAATCCTTGGTTTCCTAAAAGAGAAAATACCTCTGCTGCTATTCCAGGTCTGTCAGGTAATGACTTTAACACTATTTTTGCAAGTTTTGGTTTTACATCAATAAGTTCTACAAGTTTTTTCACTTTTTCCTCCTTTTTAGTAGTATAAAACCTTATTAAAAAATGTCAAATTTTTAACCTGGTTAAATTAATCTCAAACAGAGTCTCTTTAAATTTTCAGATAGAATTCATAGTGTTATATTGTAAGTAAATTTCCTTCCATAGCCTATTAAAATAATTTTCTCTCTGGTAATGCTTCCTCAGTCCAAATAATACATATTTTTTTTGAAAAATTTCAAAAAGATATTAGATTAGGGGGTCTTGAAAAAAGGTAAATTTATGAATAAAGGCAAGGGCTTTTGGCATTTACAATACTTTTTGAACGG
>CAZUTC010000066.1:0-1594 GCA_964623485.1 uncultured bacterium
GTTTGATATGGAGAGTTACATTACCTCTCCAAGAGTTGTGAAGATAGATACTGGGCTCGTGAACGAAAAGAGATATTTTGTTAATATATTTGGTGCGGGATTTGAAGCCAATGTGGCAAAGAAGATGCGGGAGTCAAAGTTTAAAGGGACTGCTGCCTATATTGACTCTGTGTTGAAAACTCTTAAAGAGTTTAAACCCCCTAAGATGTATATGAATGTTGATGGAAGAGAACTTGAAGCAGAACCAGTTATTGCCTCTGTGGGAAACGGAAGATATCATGGAAGTATATTCAAACTTACCCCTTTTGCAGAGATAAATGACGGATTTTTGGATGTATGTGTGGTTAAATCTCTTTCAAAACCAAGGTTTCTTTTTTATGTCCCAAAGGCAGTAAAAGGCACTCATTACTGGATAAAAAGGTATGTCTGCATGTTAAGAGGGAAAAGAGTGAGAATTAAGTTTGATAAACCGGTATATTACCAACTGGATGGCGAGGTATCTAATAATCCCCAAAGAGAGTTTTTTTTAAGAATACTTCCTTCATCTTTAAGAGTGGTTCTTCCTCCATGATACTTATTCTATTAACTGCCTTAAAATCCCCTGGTAAAGCAATGCTTTTTTCTCTTATATTTCCTGGAGGAGGACAGTTTTATAACGAGGCATATATTAAGGGAATAATCCTTGGAGGAGCCGAATCTTTTCTTTTTTATCTTTCGTATCGAGAAAATATGCTGGCAAACAAGGAGCCCGAAAATAGGGATTATCACCTTTCAATGATGAGAAAATACCTTTTCTGGGGAGCCACTGTCACTGTATATTCAATTGCAGATGCATGGGTTGATGCCAATATGTATGGATTTGATGAGGAAACAAAGATAGGAAGGCTTAACTTTATCTTAAAACCATTTGCTTTTGGTATAAACATAAAATGGTAGTTAAAGAGAAATTAAGGATTGAGGACTTAATAAAGGTTTCGCGAAGAAGGGAAAAGGTTTTTTTGTCTTCCGAGAGTATAAGAAGGATAGAGAAATGTCATGCATTTGTTGAAGCCCTGGGGAAAATCAAGAAGCCCATATATGGGATTAATACCGGCTTTGGGTATCTTGCTGAAAGAAGTATTCCTAAAAAGGATGTAAAGAGACTTCAAGAAAATCTTGTTAAAAGTCATGCTGTAGGAAGCGGGGGGTTCTTATCAGAGGATATCGTAAGGGGGGCAATGTTTTTACGCATACACACATTATCTAAAGGATACTCTGGAATAAGAAGAGAAACTGCAGAGTTACTTATAAATTTTTTGAATAAGGGTATAACCCCTCTTGTCTATGAGAAGGGTTCGGTGGGAGCATCCGGGGATCTTGCTCCTTTATCTTTTATTGCCCTTTCTCTTCTGGGAAAATGGAAGGTTTGGTATAAAGGAAGGGTGAGAGAGACCATGGATGTGATGAAAGAGGAAAATCTTACTCCAGTATCTTTAGGACCAAAGGAAGGACTTGCACTTATAAATGGAACTCAGATGAGCACCTCCATACTTGCTCACGCAGTGTATGATGCAGAAAAAATTCTCGATGCTGCGGATGAGGCGAGTATACTTTC
>CAZUTC010000066.1:1604-8905 GCA_964623485.1 uncultured bacterium
CCCTTAAACGGAATAAAGTATACTGCTAAAAAGTTTTACCGGATACTTGAAAAGATCAAGTATAAAAAGGCAAAGGTTCAAGACTCCTATTCTTTAAGATGTATCCCTCAGGTGCATGGAAGCATAAGGGAGTTTTTAAGATTTATAAAAGAAATAGTTGAAAAGGAGTTAAACTCCGTCACGGACAATCCTTTACTTTTTCCAGAAGAAAAAAGGGTTCTTCATGGAGGTAATTTTCATGGAGCTTCCTTGGGCTATGCAGCAGATCTGCTTTCGGTAATAATGACAGACCTTTCATCTATTTCTGAAAGAAGGATTGCGAAACTTATAGACCCGGAGAGGAACAATAAGCTTCCTGCTTTTCTCATTAAAGATGCAGGAGTGAATTCAGGATTTATGATTCCTCAGGTGATGGCTGCCTCTCTTGTTTCTCTTAACAAAACCCTTTCTCATCCCTCATCTGTGGATTCAATACCTACATCTGCTGACCAGGAGGACCATGTAAGCATGAGTTACAATGCCTGTTTATCTCTTTTAAAAGTAATTGAAAATACAGCAACAGTGGTTGCAATAGAACAGATTGCGGGAGCCCAAGCCTTAGAACTTAGATTCGGCAAAAAAATTCCGCATCCTATAAAAGAGATATTTTTAAAAATAAGAGAAAATGTGGATTTTTTAGAAAAAGACAGAGAGATTACAGAAGATATAAATAAAATAAAAAAATTAATATTGAAATGAGGAAGGAGATAACCAATATAATAGTGGGGATTTTATGGATAGTAGTGGGTACTTTTATTCTCTTGTGTAAAAAACCGGTAGAAGAGAAAAAAAGAATTGGGGTGGTTGTTACTTTGCTCCCCTTCGCCGATTTTGTGAAACATGTGGGAGATGGGAGGGTGGAGATAACGGTGATGGTGCCTCCTGGAGCAACCCCCCATACCTATGAACCTACCCCAGAACAATTGAGAAAGGTAAGTAAAGCAAAGCTATATGTGAAGGTAGGTTCAGGTGTGGAGTTTGAACTTGCATGGCTGGATAAGATAAAAAGTCTCAATAGAAAAATGTTAATTGTGGATGGCTCTCAAGGAATCCCACTTATAGATAAGGACCCTCATATATGGCTTTCTCCTTTAAATGCAAAGAAGATAGTGGAAAATGTCTGTCAAGGGCTTATAAAGGTTGATCCGAAAAACAAAGAGTTTTATATTAAAAACAAGGAGAGGTATATTAAGCAACTTGAGGAACTGGATGAATATATCAGAGTAAAAATTAAAAATATAAATAAAAGGGGATTTATGGTTTATCATCCTGCCTGGGGTTACTTTGCAAAAGAGTATGGAATAGAACAGATATCAATAGAACAAAAAGGGAAAGAACCTACTGCCATGGAGATAAAAGATGCGATTAAAAAGGCAAAGAAATATAAGATAAAAGTTATATTTGTCTCCCCCCAGTTTCCCACCAAAGGAGCCGAGGTGATTGCAAAAGAGATAGGAGGTGAAGTTAAATTTTTAGACCCTCTTCCTTCTCAATACATTCAAGAAATTAAAAATTCGGTGGATAAGTTAATCCAAGCCATGAGGTAAAAAATGTCCTCTAAGGAAATAGTAAGATTGAATGATGTATGGGTATACTACGATGATATACCAGTTCTTGAAAAGATAAACCTTTCTATTCAAGAAAACGATTTTTTAGCAATAATAGGTCCAAATGGTGGTGGAAAAACCACTCTTTTAAAAGTTATCTTAGGGCTTGTAAAACCTCAAAAAGGAGAGGTTAAGGTTTTTGGTGATTCTCCAGAGAAAACAAGGAAATTCATAGGATATGTACCTCAGTATACTGGTTTTGATTTCAAATTTCCAATAAATGTTTTTGATGCGGTACTTACAGGGAGATACCGATACCGAGGAGTTTTAAATGGATACAAAAGAGAGGATAAGGATATGGTAAAAAGAGCCCTCCAGATGGTAGAGATGTGGGAATACAGAAATAGACAGATAGGAAAGCTTTCAAAAGGACAGCAACAGAGGGTTCTTTTGGCAAGAGCTCTTGTAACTGAACCAAAGCTTCTTCTGCTTGATGAGCCTACCGCAAGCTTTGATATACCAATGCAGACCGGATTTTATAACATTCTGAATGATTTAAAGAAAAAAATGGCGATAGTGATGGTCTCCCATGATATTACCGCTATCTCTGTTTATGTGGACAAAATTGCATGCCTTAACCGAAGACTTTTCTACCATGATTCAAAGGAAATAAAAGCTGAGGAACTGGAAGCAGTATATAGGTGCCCGGTAGAGATAATAGCCCATGGGGTTCCTCATAGAGTGCTGAAAAAGCATAAAGAAGAAGATGATTGAACTTTTACAGTTTGAGTTTATAAGAAATGCCATTATTGCAGGAATTTTGGCAAGCATTGCCTGTGGAATTATTGGTCCCTATGTGGTGGTAAAAAGGTGGGTGTTCATCAGTGGTGGAATATCTCATGCTGCATTTGGTGGTATAGGGCTTGGATATCTTTTAGGCATAAATCCAGTATGGGGAGCAGTAATTTTTGCTCTTGCTTCTGCTTTAGGTATAGGAATATTAAGTAAAGGTACCAGCCTCAGGGAAGATACTGTTATAGGGATATTCTGGGCTTTAGGGATGTCTGCAGGTGTTATTTTTATTGCTCTTGCTCCTGGATATGCTCCCGATTTATTCAGCTATCTCTTTGGAAACATCCTTACAGTTCCATTATCTGATATTGTTTTGATGGCTTTTCTTTGTTTGATTATAATTCTTGTGGTTTCTTTTTTATATAAAGAGTTTCTTGCCTTTTCCTTTGATGAGGAGTTTGCAGTGGTTGTGGGAGTACCCGTTAAACTTCTTTATATTCTTCTTCTTTCCTTAATCGCTCTTACCGTGGTTATACTTATAAGAATTGTGGGTATAATCCTCGTGATGATTTTATTAACAGTCCCTGCTGCCATTGGAAGCCAGTTTACCTTTAATTTTAAAAAAATAATGTTGTTTTCTATTATTTTAGGCATAATTTTTACATTTGCAGGATTATGGCTTTCTGTGGTTTTAAACCTCGCATCCGGGGCCACCATTACCTTAGTGGCTGGAATCGGATTTTTTATTTCTCTTTTAATTAAACATCTACCTTTTGGGACCCCTATAAAAAAGATTTGACATTTTAAGTTGAATAACTCAACTTTTATATTTTATAAAACCAAGTATAACAGGTATAGCCTCAAAGCACTTCTTGGTGCTATAGAAAAATACGGGCTATCAGAGAATGTATTAGTAGAAGAAAGTATTGAGGAGATAAAGAAGATTATCAAGAGAAACAAAAAGGGTATTGTATTATTCTCTTTTCCTACAACCGAGGTATTTAATATAGAGCTCCATTTAAAGCAACTTAATAAATTAAAGAAATCCTTTGAGATTATGCTTGTAGCAGGGGGTCCTCATGCTTCAGGGATTCCAGAACAAACCTTAAGAATGGGATTTGATATAGTGGTTGAAGGAGAGGGTGAAGAGATAGTAAAGGACCTTTTGGAAAATCCCTTTGATAAAAAAGGGAAAATATTAAAAGGAAAGGAAGTATCTCTGGATAATTATCCTTCTTTCTCCAAAAAGTTTAAAATTTTTGGTGCTATAGAGATAACCAGAGGATGTCCTTTTATGTGTGCATTTTGTCAGACACCCCGGATATTTGGAATAACACCAAGACATAGAAGTATTAAAAGAATTCTTGAAGAGGTGGAGATAAGAGTGAAATGGGGTAAAAAGGATATAAGATTCATAACCCCAAATGCTTTAGGATACGGAGCAAAAGGGAAAGAGCCTGATTTTTCTACGGTTGAGGAACTTCTAAGGGAAATAAGAAAAATTGGAGGGAAAAATGTGAAAATATTTTTGGGGACATTCCCCTCCGAGATAAGACCCGACTTTGTAACACAGGAGTCGGCAAGGATTTTAAAGGCTTATGTGGACAACGATAATATCACCATTGGAGCTCAATCCGGAAGTGATAGAATGCTGGAGATTTTAAGAAGAGGTCATGGAGTGAAGGATGTAATAAATGCAGTGAAAATATTAAGAAAGCAGGGATTCAAGGTAAATGTTGATTTTATTTTTGGATTTCCAGAAGAAAAAGAAAAAGATGCAAAAGAGAGTTTAAAAACAATGAGACTCCTTATCAAAATGGGAGCAAGAATCCATGCTCACTCATTCCTGCCTTTACCTCAAACACCTCTTTTTGGAAAGGAGACTTCTCCAATTCCTTCTTATTTCCTAAAAGAAATAGAAAATTTCATATCCAAGGGAGCCTTGTTTGGACAATGGAAAAAACAGATACAATTGGGAGAAAAATTATGTAAATACTTTACGGAAAGGCTAACTTCATAAGTATATAGGGGCAAGATGTTTAAATTAAAATTTAAATGGCTGGGGAATCAGTTCATTTAATCTTTTTATCTTCTCTTCATTTTCTGAAAAAATTATCACCACAGCATCCTGAGGCATAAATTCACTCATAACCTGAAGGCATGCTCCACAAGGATAACTAAGTTTTGAAGAGTTTGTATATATTGCAATAGTTATAAACTCTCTTTCCCCTTCAGAGACCCCTTTAAATATTGCAACCCTTTCTGCACATATAGTAAGCCCATAGGAGGCATTTTCTATATTTGTTCCTGAATATATTTTTTTATTTTTTGAAAGAACCGAAGCCCCTACTTCAAATTTTGAATAAGGTGAATAAGATTTTTGAGCTGCCTTTTTTGCCTCTTTCTTAAGTTTTTTGAAAATGCCGGGGGCGGGATTTGAACCCGCACGGGTTAACCCCATACGCCCCTCAAACGTACGTGTCTGCCAATTCCACCACCCCGGCAACTCAATTTTATTATAAACAAAAGCTTAGGTAAGTCAAGGAAAGGGCTCAAATCTTAACCTCCTCAGGAGCAAGCATCTCTATTACATTAATGGGACAAACCAGGGCACATTCTCCACACCCCACACATTTTTCGGGCAACACTCTATGAACCTCTCCTTCTTTACCCTCTATTGCCTTAAATTGACATACCTTTGAGCATTCGTGACATCCATTGCATCCCTCTTTTATAAATGCCTTTGGTCTTTGAGGTGTAAAATCTATATATGATTTTGAAGGACATTTATAGTAACATATTCCACAATCTGTGCATTTTTCTAAATCCATTCTTGGAAGATTATCCTCCATGGTTAAGGCATCGTAGGGACATACCTTTATGCATATATTACATGAAAAGCATCCAAACCTGCATACCAAACGAACTGTCTTCCCTTTGTCAAGAGAGTTGCATGCAAGATAAACCATTTTACTAATAGGTATAAGGGTGAGAACATCCCTTGGACACACCTCTACACATATTCCACACCCGGTACATTTCTCTCTATCTATTATAGGGAGATTATTAGAGGACATTTCTATTGCATCAAATGGGCATGCCTTTTCACAATCTCCGAATCCAAGACATCCATAAGGACATGCCTTGGTACCTCCTGCTATGAGATTTGCTGCTCTACAGGTTTCTATACCTCGGTACTCTGCTTTCTCCTTTACAATGTCGGTTCCTCCTTGACACAAAAGGAAGGCAACTCTTTTTTCGCCTCTTTCCACTTTTATACCCAGTATTTCCCCTATTTTAACTGCCATGTCAGGACCCCCCACTGGGCATCCTTCTGGAGATGCCTCTTTCTTTGCCACTGCAGCAGCAAATGCATCACATCCAGGATAACCGCATGCGCCACAGTTTGCCCCGGGCAATAAGCTCCTTATCTTTTTTTCCAATGGATTTGGTTTTACTGCAAACCGCTTATATGCAAGAACCAAAATGAAAACCATGACAAGGGAAAGCCCAGCCATTGTGGCAATAGAGATGGAGAACATTTATCCAGAAATTCCAAAAAGACCAGAAAATCCCATGAAGGCAAGAGCCACGAGAGAAGCAGCAATAAATGCTATGGGGTAGCCTTTGAATGAAGGAGAGATTGGAGCAAGTTCAAGTCTTTCCCGAAGTGCAGCAAAGAGAATAAGTACTAAGCCAAATCCCAGTGCAGTCCCTATCGCAAATATAGTTGTATTGAGAAAATTAAATGAGTTGTTTATAATAAGAAATGCAGTGCCAAGGATTGCGCAGTTTGTGGTAATAAGGGGAAGATATATACCCATTGCAGAATAAAGAGCAGGAACATACCTTTTTAAAAACATCTCCACAAATTGAACCAGGGTTGCAATCACCAATATAAAGGAAACAGTCCTTAAAAATACAAGATTCAAAGGGAAAAGTACTGCATGATACAACAGCCATGTGATCCATGATGCAAGAGTCATCACAAAAAGAACGGCAGCACTCATTCCTATTGCAGTGGAAAGTTTTGTGGAAACTCCAAAAAATGGACAAAGACCGAGGTATCGCATTAAAACTATATTGTTTACAAGAAATGCTCCAAAAAATACAAGCCAGGGATTCATGCTCTCTTACCGTATGCCTTATTTATAAGCACCTTTAAGATTCCTATTACAAGGAATGCTCCTGGAGGAAGTCCAAAGAAAAGAACCGGAAATGTCCTGAATGCCGGGGGAGTCACCGGGGCTCCGAACAAAGTGCCTTTACCCAGTATCTCCCTTATAGCACCCATTACTCCTATTGCCAAGGCAAATCCTAAAGATTTCCCCAAACCATCTAAAAATGAGTCAAGCACTCCATGATGATATGCAAATGCTTCTGCTCTTCCAAGTATTATGCAGTTTACCACAATAAGGGGAACAAATATTCCAAGAACCCGATATATTGCAGGAGCATAAGCCTGCATTACATAATCTGCAATTGTAACAAATGTGGATATTACCACAATAAAAACAGGTATCCTCACCTGCTCAGGTATAATTCTTCTCAAAAGTGAAACAACAATATTGGAGGATATAAGTACAAAGGATGTAGCAACAGCCATTCCTAAGGCATCCTTTGCAGTAACAGAGGTTGCAAGAACAGGACATAATCCTATCATTAGGATTAAAACAGGATTCTCCAAGATAAGCCCATTTGTAAAGTACTTCCATCTTGATTCCTTAGAGCTCATTTCTTTTTAAGTATATACATAAAAAGAGTTTTGTCAAACAGCATTTATTTTAAAAGGTATATTAAAAAAATATAAAAAGTACTATCTCTTCTGTATATAGGAAGAACTCTCAAAAGTTTCCTAATCTAAATGCTACGATTTTTCTTGACTATTGAGTTTTATTATATAAAATTCTTAAATGAAAGATA
>CAZUTC010000067.1:0-5950 GCA_964623485.1 uncultured bacterium
AATTGAAAGGATAAATAAAATTATGGAAAAAAAAATGGTGAAAGAGATAAAAATTTTAAGGGGGTGAAATGGAAGAAGAAAAATATGATGTAACGAAAATACAAATTCTTAAAGGACTGGAAGGAGTAAGGCGTAGACCTGCAATGTATGCAGGGGATACGGGGATAAGGGGACTTCATCATCTTCTGCATGAGGTGGTGGATAACTCCGTTGATGAAGCCCTCGCTGGACATTGTACCATGATAAAAGTTACATTGCTTTCAAAAAATAGGGTATGCGTGGAGGATAATGGGAGAGGTATACCTGCAGAGACACATCCGGAACTCAAAAAATCAGGACTGGAAATAGTAATGACAACTCTTCACTCTGGAGCCAAATTTGAGCATAAAGTCTATAAAATATCAGGAGGATTGCATGGAGTAGGGGTGAGTGTGGTGAATGCCCTTTCAGAGGAGATGGAGGCAGAGGTAAGAAGGAATGGCAAAATATATTATCAAAAATATCAAAAAGGCGAGCCAGTAACTCCTGTGAAGATAATAGGAGAAGCCCAAGAAACAGGTACAAAAATTACCTTTATTCCGGATAGAGAAATATTTAAAAAGGTATCGTTTAATCCTGAACTTATCACCGCAAGATTGAGAGAAATAGCCTTTCTCAATCCCCAGCTAACCATAATATTTGAAGATAAAACAAAAAACCACAAAGAGATATTCCATTATCCAAGAGGACTTGTAGATTTCATCTCTTACTTAGATGAAGGAAGAGTGAAACTCCATAAACCTATTTTTATAAAGGGGAAAAGAGAAAATATAGAAATAGAGGCTGCTTTAGAGTATACAGACAGCTTCATTGAGAATATAATAACCTTTGTTAACACCATAAACACCCATGAAGGAGGAACTCATCTTGCAGGATTTAAGGCAGCACTCACAAAAACATTAAATGAATATGCAAAGAAACTTATAAAGGGAGCCCCGGATCTAACTGGAGAGGATGTCCGAGAGGGATTAACAGCTATAATCTCAGTTAAAATTCCAGACCCTCAGTTTGAAGGGCAAACAAAAACCAAACTGGGAAACAGTGAAGTTAGAGGGATGACAGAATCTGTAATTCAGGAAGGACTTTCTAAATTTTTGGAGGAGAACCCCAAGGTTTTGAATATAATATTGCAAAAGGTAATAGCTGCTGCAAAATCAAGAGAGGCTGCAAAAAAGGCAAGGGAACTTGCAAGAAAGAAGTCAAGCTTAGGATTTGATGTACTACCGGGAAAACTCGCAGACTGTACCACCAATGATCCTAAGGAGGCTGAGCTTTTTATAGTTGAAGGAGAATCTGCAGGAGGCTCAGCAAAACAGGGAAGAGATAGGAGATTCCAAGCCGTGCTTGCCTTGAAAGGAAAAATTTTAAATGTAGAAAAGTCAAGCCTTAACAAGGTTTTATCCAATGAGGAGATAAAGTCTATAATCGCAGCAATAGGAGCAGGAATAGGAGGAGAGGAGTTTAACCCTTCTAAAATAAGATACGGGAAGATAATTATAATGACCGATGCTGATGTGGATGGCTCCCATATAAGAACCCTACTTCTTACCCTTTTTTATCGATTAATGTATCATCTTATAGAAAATAAGATGGTGTATATAGCCCAACCCCCTCTTTACCGGGTAAAGCATAAAAATGAAGTAAAATACCTTCATACTGAGGAGGAACTGGAAGAGTTTTTAAGGAACCACCCGAAAAATGAGGTGGAAATTCAAAGATTCAAAGGATTGGGGGAGATGAATCCAGAGCAGTTATGGGAAACAACCATGAATCCTGAAAAAAGGATTTTAAAACTGGTAACTCTTGAGGATGCAGCAATGGCAGACAGACTTTTTTCAGTGCTTATGGGTTCAGAGGTAGAACCCCGAAGAAAGTTTATAGAAGAAAATGCTAAATTTGTAGTAAACCTTGATATTTAGGAGGTGAAATGGATAGATATTTAATGTTTCGTGAGTTAACCGAGGCATTTGGGCCCTCGGGATTTGAAGAGGAGCCAAGAAGGATTATGAAAAAATATTTGCAAAAAAAGTATACAATATCCTACGATAGACTGGGAAATATAATAGCATCCAAGGAAAAGGAAAATTCACCAAAGATATTTGTATGTGCCCATATGGATGAGATAGGATTTATGGTGAAAAGTATCACTAAGGTAGGGAACAAAGGATTTATAAGATTTTTACCCCTTGGTGGATGGTGGGAAGGGGTGCTCTTGGGTCAAAAAGTGAAGATAAGAACATCTCAGAAGGATTTTATAGGAATAATTGGAGCAAAACCACCTCATGAGATGAAACCCGAGGAAAGGAAAAAAACAGTGGAGATGAAAAACATGTTTATAGATATAGGAATATTAAAGGGAAGTGGAGCAGAAAAGGTAGGGATAAAACCCGGAGACCCCATAGTTCCTTATTCCAAATTCATACCTCTTGAAAATAAAACTCTTTCCGCAAAGGCATGGGATGATAGAGTAGGATGTGCAGCAATACTGGAGGCAGCGGATAGATTGGAAGAATCCCCAAACTCAGTATACTTTTCTGGAACCGTCCAGGAAGAAGTGGGTTTAAGAGGAGCAAGAACCGTTGCCAACTTTATTAAACCCGATATTGCTTTTGCGATAGATGTCTCTATTGCAAGAGACATACCAGGAGAGGAGGCAGAACAGACTGAATTCTTGGGAAATGGTGTGGGAGTTATAGTTCATGACAGTACAATGATTCCAAATCTCAAATTAAGAGATTTTGTTATAGAAGTATTGGAAAAAAGAAAGATAAAGTATCATTTAACCTCCATAAGAGGTGGATATGATACCGGAGCAATACACCTCTCAAATATTGGTGTTCCATCCCTTGCCCTGGGAATTCCCACAAGATATATCCATTCTCATGTATCCCTTATCCACGAGGATGATTTTGAGAACCTTGTAAAGGCAATTGTGGCTGTAATTGAAGAACTTAACGCAGAAAATGTATCAAAAATTTTGAGTTTTGAATAAAGGAAGGAGGTAGCATTGATAAAAATAAATCCCAAAAATATAAGAAATGTAGGATTCTTAGGGCATGGTGGGTCGGGAAAAACAACAATAATAGATGGAATCCTCTATCTTGTCAAAGAAAATACCAGGATAGGAAGAGTAGATGAAGGAACATCCTTAATGGACTTCACTCCAGAAGAAATAGAAAGGAAAATAACTATAAATTTATCGGTATACTCCTTTATTAACTACAAAGACAAACTCATAAATATCGTGGATACACCTGGGTATCTGGATTTTGTAGGAGAGGTTCTTTCTGGAATAAGAGCAGCAGATACCGGAGTGGTTGTGGTAGATGCAACTGCAGGGGTGGAGGTAGGCACAGAATTGGTATGGAAGTATCTGGATGAGGAAAACAAACCCAGGGCAATTTTTATAAACAAATTAAAAAAGGAAAATACAGATTTTGAAACAGTTTACAGACAAATAACCGAAACATTTGGACCAAAAGTCTGTCCTATCACCATTCCAATAGGTCAAGGACCCACAATGCAAGGGTATATAAACCTTCTTACCGAAGAGGCATTTGTGTATAAAAACGGTAAGGAGGAGAAAATAGAGATTCCGGAAGACATGAAGGACAAGGTAAAAAAGTATAGAGAAAAGGTTATAGAGGCGTTATGTGAAGAGAATGAAACTCTAATGGAAAAGTATCTTGAAGGCGTAGATATAAAGATAGATGAAATAATTCCAGTAATAGGAAATGCAGTAACAAAGAAAGCTATTTATCCGGTCCTTGTAGGGGATGGATATGAATTGATAGGACTTTCGGGGCTTCTTGATTTTATAGCAGAGTACTTCCCATCTCCTTTGGATACCGAAATAAAAGCAAAAACAAAATCGGGTGAGGAAAAGACAATAAAACCTTCAGAGTCTGGACCAGCAGTGGCATTCGTTTTTAAAACATTTTCTGATCCCCATGTTGGAGATATGCTTAATGTAAAAGTACTCTCTGGAAAAATCAAACCAGGAATGACAATAAAAAACAGAACAAAGGATATAGAGGAGAAAATAAATCAGATATTTATACTTAAAGGAAAAGAGAGGAAGGAAGTTGAAGAGATAAGCGTGGGAATGCTTGGGGTTCTTGTAAAGTTGAAAGAAACAAAAACATCCGATACCTTGGCAGAAGATGATATCATCGTTCCTCCGGTGAGTTTCCCAGAACCCTCCATATCCATTGCAGTAGTGCCAAAATCAAAGGGTGATGAAGAAAAAGTTTCAAATGCTCTCGCAAGGCTTCATGAAGAAGACCCTACCTTTACCTATCATTACAATGTTGAGTTCAAGCAACAGTTGATTTCAGGGATAGGAGAACTCCATCTGGATGTAATATTATCAAGATTAAAGAAGAAATTCGGAGTCTCTGTGGATACGGAGAAACCTAAAATTGCATACCGAGAAACCATAGCCAGAAAAGCAGAGGCTCAAGGAAAGTATAAAAAACAGACCGGAGGAAGGGGACAGTATGGAGATGTATGGATAAGACTGGAACCTCTTCCCAGGGGAAAGGGGTTTGAGTTTGAGGAGACTATTTTCGGTGGTGCAATACCTGCAAAGTACTTCCCTTCAGTGGAAAAGGGAATAAAGGAGGCTGCAGAAAAAGGTATACTGGCAGGATATCCGGTGATAGATTTTAAGGCAACCCTTTACGATGGTTCATACCACCCGGTAGACTCCTCAGACATTGCATTTAAAATAGCAGCAGCCATGGCTTTTAAGGCTGGAGCAGAAAAGGCAAGCCCGGTACTTTTAGAACCTATTCTTGAAGTGGAGGTTCTGGTTCCAGAAAAGTTTATGGGAGATGTAATAGGAGATTTAAATTCAAGAAGGGCAAAGATCCTGGGGATGGACACAGAAGGAAGGCTTCAAAAAATAAGAGCGTATGTACCCGAAGCAGAAATGTATAAGTATGCAACTACACTTCGATCCATTACTCAAGGAAGAGGTTTCTTCAGAGCAAAGTTCTCCCATTATGAAGAAGTTCCAAAAGAGATAGCCCAAAAAATTATAGAGCAGGCAAAGAAAGAAAAAGAAAAGGAGGATTAAATTGGGGAGTTAGATATATCTTTTAAAAAAATTGCCAATCTGTGTGATGGAGGCGTGGTAATTATACAAGATGAAGTTATAAATTATGCCAATAGACAAGTTCTTGAAATATCTGGGTACTCTTTTGAAGAAATCTCTGCAAAACCCTTTTATGAATTTATATCCCCCAAATACCGAGAAACAGTTAAAAAGAGATTTAAGGAAAGAATACAGGGAAAAAATCCCCCTACTTCTTATATAATAAAGGTCCTTGGGAAGAAAGGGAGAGAAATTCCTATAAGACTAAGGGTTAAAAGAATACAGTATCAAAACAGACCAGCTGCTCTGGTATATATTCAAAACCTCACCAGAGATTACCAACTGGAGAGGATAATAAAGGCGATTTCAAGACTCAATAGAATAAAGGAAAGAATGTTTTTATATAGTTTAAGAGAACTGGCAGATAGAATATACCGAATAATGGATGAAACTCTTCATCTGGAGAATCCCTATATATCTTTACGATTTCAAAATGAGTTGGTAGAAAAAGGCAACAAGCCGGAAAAAACTTTAAGAACCGAGAGGATGGAGATTGCCTCAACTTCCTATTACCCTCCTAAACTTTACAATATATGGATTGAAAATCTAAATACTATAATTGATAAATTCTTTTATAAAAAGAGCTTTGAAAATGCTACAAAAAGCTGGATACATATTGCAAGTGGTTATTTGAGATTGAGTAAAGAGGATGATTATAAAAAAGTCCTAAATATCCTTACCCAAGAGTTTTTAAAAATTCCTGATATTAAAAGGGTAGAATTTGTAATTTACAATAAGGGAAATATTGAGTAT
>CAZUTC010000067.1:5960-8857 GCA_964623485.1 uncultured bacterium
CCTTTAAAATTAAAAAAAGGAAATAGATTTATTATTATTTTACCTTTAAGAATATTCAATGAAATCCAAGGGATAATGAAAGTAGAAAAGGATCATCCTTTTGATTTTATTGAAGACAAAATATTTACTTTATTTTCACACTATATATCCCTTTCCATATTTGTAAAAAGAAAATTAAAGGATTTAACCGATCAACTGAAGGAGAAAGAAATATCCACAGAAAAGATGGAAACAATAATTTCTGATTTCTCGCACGATCTTAAATCTGAACTTGCAAGTATCTATGGACTCATTTATATCTTAAAGGAAAATGGAGAGGAGAGAAGAGAATTGATAGAAGAAATAGAGAGTAAGGTAAAAGAGATAAATGATAAATTGGAAATTTCTCTTCTTGTTCCCAGGGTTAAACAATTTTTAAAACAGAGCAAAGTATCCATGGAAGATACCTTTAAGGAAATAGCAAGAAAGCAAAGTAAAAATAGAAAATTTATTCTTAAGATAAAAAGTAAATATCCTCTTTACTATCCGAAAAGAATAGGAGAAGTTATTGCTCAGGAAATTTTTAAAATTATGGAAAAAAATATCAGAGCGAAGACAGTGTATTTAAAAACAGATAAAGAAAAGAATTTTGGAGTATTGGATGTGCGAGGAAGGAGTTCAAGGAATGGAATGGCAATGCAGGAGAGTGCCTATTTAGAAGCTCTTGTTTCTCTATTGGGTGGGAGAGTGATTATTGAAGAGAAGAAAAATTATATAAATATAAAAGTGTTGCTTCCGGAATGAAAAGAATACTTCTGGTAGATGACGATCCCTCTCACTTTTCTTTTATAAGAAGTATTCTTAAGGGAAGTGATCTGGAAATTCTTTATGCCAAGAATGGATATGAAGCAATGGAAAAACTAAAAAATGTGGATCTTGTGCTTCTGGATAGAGACTTTGGTAAATTACCTAAGGAAGAACTTATGGGACCTCCCTTAGACTATCGGAATGAAGGATTTGTAATTCTGGAAAAGATAAGAAATGAACATCCTTTACTCCCTATTGTAATGGTTACAAGCTTTCCAGATATAGAATCTACAGAAACTGCAATAAGGAGGGGAGCTGTTGATTATGTGGAATGGAGTTCCCTTTTGCACAGCCAAGATTATTTACTGGAAAGGATATCCAAAATCCTCAAAACTTACGGAAGGGAGGAAAGAAAGAAACTTGTGGAAAGCTTCAGAAATATGGGAATTGTAGGAGTAAGCGATGAAATGTATGAGATATTTCTCTTTATAGAGAAGGTTAAAAACTCTCCTGCTACAGTTTTGGTCACTGGAGAGTCGGGGGTAGGAAAGGAACTTGTGGCACGAGCGATTCACAAAAGGGGCATTAGAAAAGAGAAACCGTTTATAAAAGTTAACTGTGCAAATATCCCTCAGGATCTCCTTGAATCAGAACTTTTTGGCTATGAAAAGGGAGCATTTACTGGAGCCGTTAGAGAAAAGCCTGGAAAATTTGAGTTTGCAGATAAAGGCGTAATATTCTTGGATGAGATAGGAGAAATAGGCCCCACCATACAGGTAAAGCTTTTACGAGTACTTGAAGAGAAGGCTTTCGAAAGGCTTGGAGGTAAAAAGACCATATATGTAGATGTAAAAATAATCGTAGCAACTAATAAGTCAATGGAGGCTTTAGCAAAAAAGCTAAGAAGGGACCTTTTTCATCGGTTAAAGGTGCTTTCAGTATCAATCCCCCCCTTAAGAGAAAGAAGAGAAGACATTCCTCCTCTTATAGATTACTTCATAGAAAAATTTTCTAAAGAGTATGGTAAAAAAATAGAAGGGATAACCAAGGAAGCCAGGTTTTATTTAGAAAACCAGGATTATGAGGAAGGAAACGTGAGAGAACTTCAAAATGTAATAATAAAAGCAATTCATACTGCTCATCGTATAATAACCCTTAAGGATATAGTATCTTCTGAAAGGGTATCCAAGAGATTTTATAAAAAGGTATGTCCATTTCTGGAACGGGGAAACTGCATACTTGTTACAAATATGCGTCTTAAGGATGTGGAAAGAGAACTAATAATGAAAAGGCTTGAGATGTATGGAAATGATGTGTTAGAGACTGCATATTCACTTGGAATAAGTAAAAGTAAGCTTTATATGAAACTCAAGGAGTATGGTATATCACCTCCAAGAAAGAAAAAGAGAGAAAGCGAATGATACAGATTTATACTGGGGATGGAAAGGGGAAAACAACAGCCTCTTTGGGAGTAGCAATAAGAGCGGCCGGGCATGGAATGAAAGTAGTAATACTGCAGTTTTTTAAAGAAGGAAAAACAGGGGAGGTAAAGTTTTTAAAAAGAGCAAAAAATATAAAAGTTCTACAGTTTGGAACCGGGGAGTTTGTACGAGATGGCAAGGTTCCTAAAAAACTAAAAGAGAAAACCCAAGAAGGATGGCGAATTGCCCAGGAGTTCATTCAAGACGATAAAACAGATCTCATAATTCTTGATGAATTTACTCATGCTATAAATCTTGGTATAATTGAAAAGGATGAGGTGTTGAAGTTTTTAAAAATACATAAAAATTCAAAAAAGGAGATAATAATCACGGGGAGGAATGCAGATACTTCCTTATCTGAACTTGCAGACCTTGTAACAGAGATGAGGAAGTTAAAACATCCTTATGATATAGGGATAAAAGCAAGAAAAGGAACTGAGTATTAAATAAAAAACCCGGTGGCGACCTACTCTCCCACACCCTTGCGGGTGCAGTACCATCGGCCCTGGAGGGCTTAACTTCCGTGTTCGGAATGGGAACGGGTGTGGCCCCGCCGGCATAGCCACCGGGAATTTCTTAAATTTTGGGCGGGAGTGTTGAGTGGAAAGTCCAAGCCGCACGGCCTATTAG
>CAZUTC010000068.1:0-7259 GCA_964623485.1 uncultured bacterium
AGATTTTTTAAGAAAGAGAAGATTGCCTCCTTTAGGATATTTGTTAGAGAAATGGATAAAGAATGAAATTCAGTCCAAAATGTTATGAAATTCTACATTTAATTGACAAATGCTTTATTTTCCCTTATCATAAGGTATGAAGATAAAAAATTTATGTGTTGAATTTTTGGTTGTGTTCGCAATAACCTTTATGGTTACCATAATTGTTACCTATTTGTGGAACCTTATTGTACATGGAGCCGGGATATTTGAGTGGGAAACAGCAGTTCGATTTGCACTTATTTTTGGAATAGTCCTACCCTGGATAAGAGTTCGGGAAAATAAAAGAAAAAAATTTAAATGAAGCTCCAGAATGCTGTAGGTATTGTACCTATTGGGAGTACCCTCAGGAATTAAAAAATCCTTTTAAAGGAAAAAAGGAAGGAAATATGATTAGGCAGAAAATAAGAATAAAAGGATGTAAAAGCAGAAAAGTGGATAGACCTCTGCATTTCTTAGGAGGAAAAGAACTCTCTCGATTTTTATAAAAGATGCGGAAGTGAAGATAGATTGTATTTTTGTTCCGGATAAAAAGAATCTTAAATGTTCTTCCGGTACTTAAAAGCAGTATATGAGTCTGTATTTACTCCTCTTTCTTTTATTAGAAATCCAGAAGGATTCCGTATTATAAATAGATATGGATGGGTATTCATTGTTATAAGATGGTTGACATATTCAATTATGTTTTTCTTTAGGGATTACGGTTCTTCCTTCATTTTGTAATTGTACAACCTATTGATATCTTAGTAAGGATTATTTGGGAGTTGATGGATTATCTTATTATTCATTATTTTACTGTGAAAAGTTATTTAGCTCAATAATAACGTAATCAATGAATTCTCAGGATAAACCCGGTCTCATTTATGTAGAGGTAAAATGTATCCTTGGAGGGATACTGAAAGACACCTATTCCATAGGCGGCATCAACCAGGGGTATATATTTTCCATATTTTAAAAGGAATCTCCAAACTCTTCCTTCGGGTTGAATCACATACTCTGTGGTTATATTCTCTTTCGGGATTTCCCACCTTCCTCTGAATCTTGTTATCCGGTAGTAGGAGCCTGCCCCCAGCCATCGGAGCCAAAGACTCCATCTTAGAAGGCATCCTTCAATCATCCACTGGTCTCCAGAAAGATTGAAATGGTATTCTTTTTTATTTTTTTCATTGTAGAAATATATCTTCATTCTTTTATCAATTCTTTCTGCATATATCTTTCCTATTTTCTCTTCATGAGTGTATCTTGAGAATGTTTGGAGGAAAAGGGATAAATATATAGAGGATAAAGAAAACGCAAAAAGAATGATAGATACTACTACGGATGCTAAAAATATCTTTATTTTCATTTTCCTTCTTACTGTTTGGATCAGGGCATATATGAATAGAGATACAGCAATAAAAAGAAGAAAGAGCCCTACCGCACCGGTTAGAAGAGCAAATCTATCCATTATCCTCCTTTATTATTTTTAATAGTTCATCAATTAATTTTTCTTCTTTTACACTTTTTTTAATTATCTTCCCTTTTTTGAATATTGCTCCTTTCCCTTTTCCTCCTGCTATTCCATAATCTGCTTCTTTTGCTTCTCCAGGTCCATTGACTACACACCCCATTACTGCTATCTTTAAAGGTTTATCTTTTATGGATTCTGTTCTTTTTTTAACCTCATTTGCCAGTTTTTCCACATCTATTTCTGCTCTTCCACATACTGGACAGGCAATTATTCGAAGTCTTTTTCTTCTCAAACCAAGAGAGGATAAAATTTCATAAGCTATATCAACTTCTCTTACAGGGTCTCCGGTGATGGAGATTCTTATGGTATCTCCTATTCCTTCAAGAAGTAGAGGAGAAAGTGCGACAGCAGACCATACCGCTCCTTCGGGTAAAAGACCTGCTTCAGTAAGTCCGATATGGATGGGATAGGGAAAGATTTTTGAAAGCATTCTGTTTGCTTCTATGTTAATAACAGGGTCTGTGGATTTTGCTGATAACACGATATCATAGAACCTATGCTTTTCAAAAAATTCCACTGTGTCTGCAAGACTTTCAACCATAGCCTCCGGAGTTGGATGCTTGTATTTTTTCAAAAATTTTTTTTCCAGGGAGCCCGAGTTTACTCCTATTCTAATGGGGATATCTCTTGCCCTTGCTTCGTTTATTATTCTCTTCACTGCATTTCTGTTGGTTATGTTTCCGGGGTTTATTCTTATTTTTTTTGCTCCTCTTTTCATCGCCTCTATGGCAAGTTCTGGATTGAAATGTATGTCTGCTATAACAGGTAGGGGAGAGTTCTGAGTTATCCTTTCAAAGTACTCAAGGCTCTTTTTGTCCGGTATTGCAACTCTTACAAGTTCTGCCCCTGCATTCTTAAGTCTTCTTATTTCTATCAAAGTCTCTTTCACATCCTCTGGAGAAGTATCTGTCATTGATTGCACTACAATTGGATTACCTCCTCCAATCTTTACTCCTCCCACAGAGACAACCCTTGTCTTACTCCTTTTTCCTTTCAATTCTTGCTCCTACACTTCTTAATTTTTCATCCAGTTTTTCATAGCCCCTATCAAGATGGTATATTCTTGAAACTTCGGTTATACCTTTTGCTGCAAGTCCTGCTATTACAAGTGATGCAGAGGCTCTCAAATCAGAGGCCATTACTTTTGCTCCAGTGAGACAAGACACTCCATTCACTATAGCGGTGTTGCCATCTATGGTTATATCTGCCCCCATTCTTTGTAATTCCATTGCCTGCATAAACCTATTCTCAAATATATTTTCAATTATTACACTTGTTCCGGATGCAAGAGATAAAAATGCCATGAATTGAGCCTGCATATCTGTAGGGAAGCCAGGGTATGGGGCTGTAGATATTTTTACTGCCTTTGGTCTTCTTTGCATGCGTACATGCAGAGTCTCTTTATTCGCTTCTATTTTAACACCGGTTTCTTTTAGTTTTTCAAGTACTGCCTTCATATCTTCAACCGGGGCGTTTTCAAGCACCACATCTCCTTTTGTAATAGAGGCAGCAACTGCATATGTTCCTGCTTCTATTCTATCGGGGATATTTGTAAATTTTGTCCCTGTAAGTTTTTTTACTCCTTTTATTTTTAAAGTCCTTGTTCCTGCTCCAAAAATTCTTGCCCCCATTTTATTCAAAAAAGAGGCAACCGCCACAACCTCAGGTTCTACAGCAGCACCGTATATAATGGTATCTCCCTCTGCCAACACCGAGCACATCATTACATTTATAGTAGCTCCAACACTGGATCCCTTTGGACCTTCAAGAATCATCTCGTTACCTTTTAATCTTTTTGCAGAGGCTATTATGTATCCCTTTTCTATATTTATAGAGGCTCCGAGTTTTTCCATTCCTTTTATATGGAGGTCAATGGGTCTTGGACCTATTGCACATCCCCCAGGAAGTGATACCCTGCACTTTTTAAATCTTCCAAGTAAAGGTCCGAGAACATAGTAGGATGCTCTCATCCTTTTCACAATCTCATAGGGAGCTTCAAGAATTGGCTTCTTAGGAGGATGTATTATAACTCTATTTTTGTCTTTTTTTATTTTGCATCCCACAAATTTTAATAGTTCAGCCATGGTATATACATCTGTGAGTTCGGGAATATTCTTTAAGATAACCTCATCCTCACAAAGCAGGGATGCAGCCATTATTGGAAGGGCTGCATTTTTTGAGCCAGAAATTTTTATTTTCCCTTTAAGTTTTTTCCCACCTTTTATTACAAGTTTTTCCATCCACGCGCCCGAAAGGATTCGAACCTTTGACCTGCGGATCCGGAATCCGCCGCTCTGTCCACTGAGCTACGGGCGCCTAATAAATTTTAATGAATAATCCCTTTCTGTCAAATTAAGGAATTTAAAAATCTTACTTCCATAAACTTTCTCTGTAAAGCCTACCTCCTATTCTTGCTCAGAGCACTTAATAAGCAAACCTAAATTTAAACATTTAAATTTCTTAGGTATGGAGAGAGTTTATTTTTTATTGACTTTTTGGGGAATATTGATAAAATTTAGAAAATAAAAAGGAGGAGAAAATGGCAAAAGAAAAAATACCAGAAGAAATACCAGAAAAAGAAATTGAGGAGGCTAAATCTCTTGTATGGCTTTCCTATCTTGGTATATTGTTCCTTATTCCCCTGCTTGCTCAGAAAGAAAATAGATTCTCTAAATTCCATGCAAAACAGGGAATGGTCCTTTTTTTCTATGAAGTTGCATGGTTCATAATTGTGTTTATATTGCTGGCTATTATGGCTTCTCTTGTTTTTGCAACCAGAGGTGCTTTGACGGTATGTCTACCGTTTATATGGCTTGTAGCAATTGCTGGGTGGATATTCTTTGTGGTCATATCCATTATTGGTATTATACAGTCTGTTCAGGGAAAGCTTTGGAAATGCCCTGTGGGGGTGGCAGCACTTGCTGAAAAGTTTAGGTTTTAAATAAGGGTAAAGGCGGGCATAAAGCCCGCCTCTTATTTTTTAAAAATAAAGCCTTCTTCTAATTCGTCTCTTGATTGGTAATGCAAATAAAACTCCGGTGAGAAATCCTCCAATATGGGCAAACCAGGCAACACCTCCTTGGGCACCAAGGGAACCTAAACCATAAAGAAATTGTAGAAGAAACCAGAATCCAAGAAATATTACTGCAGGTACATAGGTAAGTCTCAGGAAATAAAAAATAGGAATAAGGGCAAGAACCCGTGCTCCAGGATAGAGAATTATATAAGCACCCAATATCCCGGATATTGCTCCAGATGCACCTATCAATGGAATCTCGGAATGGGGAGATATCAATATTTGTAAAAGACTTCCCATTAAACCACTTAAAAAGTAAAGTATTATGAACTTACCATGTCCAAAGGCATCTTCAACATTATCTGCAAATATCCATAGGTAAAGCATATTCCCAATTATATGCTCAAATCCTCCATGGATAAACATTGAGGTAAAGAGGGTGAGAATAGTAAAGAAAGTAGTGTCAAATATTATCCTTGCAGGAATTACTCCAAAGGTATGGAAAAAGTATGTAATCCGGTTTCCCAATGTAAGTTCATAAATAAATACCAGGATATTGAGGATGAGAATGGTTATCATCACATAAGGTCTTCTTCTTGATGGTATGTCGTCCTTTAAAGGTATCATATTTCTCCTATTAATACAACTGCTATTGCTGCTATTCCCTCTTTTCTACCTACAAATCCCATTCCTTCGTTTCTTTTTGGTTTTATCTCAATCTTTTCTTTTCCAATTCCAAGGATGGATGATATGCTTGTTTTCATATCCTCAATATAAGGGGATAGTTTTGGCTCCTCTGCAATAATCACACAGTCAATATTTTCTATCCTTGCATTCCTTTTTTGGGCTATTTTGTATACTTCTTGTAATATCAGTTTGCTGTCTGCATTCCTCCATTTTTCATCTGTATCAGGAAAATGCATTCCTATATTCCCTACTCCTAATGCTCCAAGGATTGCATCGCATATTGCATGGAGCAAGACATCTCCATCTGAATGTCCCTTAAGTCCCATTGGATATGGAATTTCAATGCCTCCTATTTTTAATTTTTTTGCTTTCTCAAATTTATGAGAATCATAACCTATGCCTATTCTCATTAGAGCTTTTCTTCCTCCTCTTTGAGTTTTATGTTTAGTTTTTCAAGTTCCGAAAGAACCGGTTCATAGATTTCGCGTTCCACTGGAATTCGCACTCCCTTTAAATCTATTTTTCCTTCTAAAATCAATTTTACCCCCACCGCCGCAGGAAGTGCTACAGTTCTTGCAACCGAGGTTTCCCCATCAACATCTCCAAAATCCACCAGAATTGAGAGAAGTTTTTTTTGGAAGGTTCCATAATCTGCTATTATTTCATCTCGTAAAATCACCATGTCCTTTTCTCCGGGTTTATAACTCAATTTCTCTTCCAAAAGTTTTACAAATGCATCTAAGGGAGTTCCTCTATCCATATCTATTTTTTTATCTTCAAATATTCCCACCCATTTTAGAGCTTCTATTACTGAAGAGTCCTCTTTGATTCCAAGGTATGAGAGAGTATCCTCAACTATATTTTCTTCATTAAATCCATTAAGAACTGCAAGAAGCTTTCTATAACTCATATCCTTCATCTCCATCTCTTTTTCTTCCAAGAGTGAGAGTTTTTTAATTGAGTTCCATAAGTTGCACCATCCTGGATACCTTATGGTACCTCTGAATATGGTTTTTACATCCTCTATACCGTATTTTTCTCGGTAAGGTATGGAGTCTCTATTTGGATAAACCTCAAATTCTCCCAGGTTTTCTATGGTAAAGGAGAAAAAGTGACTGAAAAGTATTCTTCCGGGTACATATATTTCTTTCCCATCTATTAAAAATCTCGCATCATTTTTTGCTGCAAGCACTGCTCCTTTAGGACTCCATGAAAACTTATATTTGAATGGATTATCAGCATACTGGGGAGCAGGAAGAGCTCCACAGTAAGAACGAAAACTCACCACTTTACCATTTTCATTCTTCACCTTATCTATCATGCGCATGGCAGACATATGGTCTATTCCAGGGTCAAGCCCTATTTCATTCAATAGAATTACTCCTTTATCCTTTGCTTCTTTATCAAGCTCTTCCATCTCTTTTCTTACATAGGATGTTGTAACCAGATGTTTTTTATGTTGTAGACATATCTTTGCTACTCTTACATGGTAAGCATAGGGAAGAAGGCTTACGACGATGTCAGAGTTTTTAACCAGTTCGTGAAGTTTTTCCTCTTCATCTACAAGCCACTGCTCTGCTCTTCCGTTTGGGTGCCCCTTTATAATTGCATTAGCCTTGCTTACGGTCCTTGTTGCCACTGTTACAGAAAAGCCGTTTTCAAGCAGATAACGAACAATGGGTTTTGCCACCATTCCTGCACCAAGTATAAGAACTTTTTTCATTTTACCTCCTTCTCTATATATTTTTTTAAGTATTTATAATCAGGGGTAAGTTCTCCCTGATAAAGAATAACTGCCTTTTTTATTGCCGAAGGCAAACTTAATTTTTCAAAGCTTTTGGAGTAATCCGCAGAGACCATAGGAGGAATAAAATCTTTCAATATTTTACTGAAAAATATAGAGGAGTCTTTTGGAAATTCACACGGAAGATTATCCACTGCAAGTATCACCACTCCTTCACCTTCATATCCATCCTCTATATTTCCGGTTAAGGGATTATAAACAAA
>CAZUTC010000068.1:7269-8728 GCA_964623485.1 uncultured bacterium
CTCAACTGCTCCTTCAATGTCACAGCTTATATCTCCTATGACTTTAAGTCTTTTAATTTTTTTGTAGTTTTCCTTTACGAAACTTTTTGTGAGTAGTCTGGGATATCTTTGGTCCCAGTAGATAGCATTCACAAATATTGAAAGGTATGGAAGATAATTATGAAAGATTGAATAGTAGTTTTCAGGGTGGGTATAATAATCCTGAAGCTCAAATTTCCTTGATTTTATCTTTGGAACAAACATATCTTCCTCTTTGAATATAACCTTATATATTAGATACTTGGAGGGATTTTTAAAAGGTTTTTCTATATCCTTGGGCAAAATCTCTTGGACTGGTAAAAGGGATAAAATCTTTTGAGCTCCCTTGGAGACATTCCCATAGCCTGCTATTCCAATAATTAAAGGTAGTATTTCCTCTGGTAATCCTTTCTCTTCTATTTCCTCTCCTACCTTTTTTATTTCTTCTTCAGCATGCTTAAGATCATGATAATTTATAGCCTGTTTTATATTTTCAAAGGGATTTTTTATCCCTTCTTTTTTTAATCTTTTCCCGTATATCCACAGAGTATCTATCATTCCTGCAAGACCTGCGAAGTTCCCGAAGAATAAAAGTCTTTTACCTTTTTCATCGGTTATTTTTTCATAATCTATGAGGGTACATTCAAGCTCCATCATCCTCTTAAGCATGGGCATGTTATGGGGTTGTCCTTTTATAGTGTGAGAAAAAAAGATATATACTTTGCCAGGTATAAAAAATTCTAAGGGTATTTCCTTTATTCCGAAGATGAGACTACAGGAGGATAGGTCTTCTGAGACAATTGCTTGGTTTTTTTTATACTCACTTTCTGGAAAGGCTCTTATTTTTGAAGGTTGGACATAAGTAGTTATATTAAAATTTTCCTTTAAATCCTTTACATCTTCCGGTACTATAGGAGTCCTTTTTTCCCATACATTTTTGTCTTCTCTTCTTATTCCAATTATTTTCCCTATAATCTCCTCCTTTTAGAGATATTTAATTAAAAAGAACTGTTGGGAGTCCAGCTCCCATATTAAACTGGGGGACAGGGATTCGCAATCGATACATCGCACGAATCCCTACCGCTCCCCATATTAAACTGGGGGACAGGGATTCGCAATCGATACATCGCACGAATCCCTACCGCTCCCCATATTAAACTGGGGGACAGGGATTCGAACCCCGACTCCGAGATCCAGAGTCTCGTGTCCTGCCAGTTAGACGATCCCCCAGGGATATTAATTGTAATTGGTTAAATGAATTTGTCAAGTTTTTGGTTCTTTTAGGGTTAGAGTTCATCACCAGTATAGTAAATATTTCAATAAGCTCTGGAAAGAAGTTTACCTGAAATTAAAAGGGTAGATAAATAAAAAAGACATCCTTTTAAGATATTCTTAAAAAGCAATCTGCTCCTTACTTTTTTCACCACTCCATTATCCATTA
>CAZUTC010000069.1:0-8682 GCA_964623485.1 uncultured bacterium
AAACGAAAAGAAAGTATCCTCCTGGATATAGATATTTTAATAATCCCTTTATTCTCCGGTAAGGGAATACCTCTGTCATTACTATTATTCCTGCAGTGGCTGCAAAGGAAAGTTGAAATCCAGGAGAAAATAAGGACCCTGGAGATATAATAATTATTATGATAAAAGCCACTGCAAGACTTACAATGGGGAGATTTTTTCTTTCGGTTATTAATCCTAAGACGAGAAAATATGCCATCAAAGAGGCTCTTAAAACAGAGGGTTGAAACTTTGTGAGCGCTGAGTAGAAAATAAGAAATAAACCGAGAATAATAGAGAATAGAATATTCCCAATTCCTGCAATTCTTGCTATTATAAAAAAGACAGAAACAATTATTCCTACATGAAGCCCGGAGACCGCAAATATATGAAGGATTCCTGCTTTTTTTAGTTTATCGAACTCTTCAGGTGAAAATCCTCCCTTTTCTCCAAGAAGCATTCCTTCAATGTATCCTGCATTCTCCTTTAGGTATTTTTCCGAGACATTAGAGATATAGTCTCTTGTATTTCTTATTATTTTTTCAAACCCCGTTGGAGCTTTTTTAAAGAGTTTTAACCTTCCTGAAGGATAGAACTTTATGTAGATATTTTTTCTTGTATACCTCAGAAAAGGAGATTGGGTTCCTTCATTCTTACAAAAAATAATGGGTCTAATCTCTCCTTTACACTCTAACCTTGTTCCTCTTTTAAGATAGCGGGGGTTATAAAACAATGCTTTTATATTTGTAGGATTGTCATTTATAGAGGATATTCTTATAGTATGATAGCCTCCATTTCTTTTTCCTTCCTCCACCACTCCTTTTATGTGGGCTGGTTTATAAAAAAGAAAGGAAGGAAGAGCAAAAGAGTCTCTAATTTTTCCGTAAGCAAAGGAAAGAAAAAATAAAACTCCATAGAGAAACCAATGAAGTTTTAAAGAGATCATAAAAAGTAAAAAAAGAATTCCCATGAGAAGATAAAAAGGTATGGACAGAAATCTTTGGATAATAATTCCGAGTCCCATAATGAATGCGGTTCTTAAAGATAGAAATTTAAAGGAGTTAAATAATTCCATGCATTTTTAAAATTTCCTCTATTCTTCTTTCTGCATCTTTTCCATTCTCTATCCATTGAATATCTTTAAACCTTTTTAAAAATGCATACTGTCTTCTTATGAAGTTTTTTGTTTTTTTAATTATAGTTTTTTTAGCCTCTTCGAGAGTTATTCTTTTTTCCAGGTAGTCAAAAATCTCTCGGTACCCTACCGCATTGAATGCATTTAGTTTTTTCTCATATCCCATTTCTTTAAGCATTTTAACCTCTTCAACAAAACCGTTTTCAATCATTTTTTCAACTCTTTTTTCTATTCTCTTGTACAATTCTTCTCTTTTCATGGTAATTCCTATGAACAATGGAGAAAGAAATTTCTCTCTTTTTTTTCTGAAGATTTCGGAGGGCTTTTTGCCGGTGAGCATGTATATCTCCACAGCCCTTATTATTCTTTTTTTATCTCTTTTTCCTATTTTTTCTGCTCTTTTCGGGTCTATTTTTTTTAAGTATCTATAAATCTCTTCCAGAGGTTTTTCTTCAATTTTTTTTCTTATCTCCCAAGAGGAAGGGAGTTCATGGAGGGGGAAAAATATAGCCTCAATATATAGTCCAGAGCCTCCCACAACCATAACCTTTTTCCCTTTCTTTAAAACCCTATTTATCACTTCTCTTGCAATTCTTCCATACTCTCCTCCAGAAAGAATTTTTTCCGGAGGAAGGATATCCAGAAGATGGTACCTTACCTCTCTTCTCCTCCATTCTTCCGGCTTTGCAGTTCCAATATCCATATATTGATAGCACTGTCTTGAATCTGCAGATACTATCTCAAATCCATATTTTTTGGCTATGTTATGAGATATTTCCGTTTTTCCTACCCCAGTAGGTCCTGTGATTACTGGGATTTTATATTCTTCCAAACTTTTTTTCTATTTCTTCCAAGGTAAAACGCAAAATTGTTGGTCTTCCATGGGGACAGAAGTAAGGAGTTTTGCAGGCAAAGAGCTTATTTATCAATGCCTCCATCTCTTCTTGAGACAAGGGAGTTCCCGCCTTTATGGCTGCCTTACACGCTATCATCTTTGCCATTTCATCATCATCTTCAAGCACCTCCTTGTTTTCTCCCATCTCTTTAAAAAGCTCCTCTATCTCCTTCACGGTGAGTCTTGCATCATCAGGTATGGTTTCAACCAACACGGTGTTTTCACCAAAGATTCGCGTCTTTATTCCCATATCTTCAAGTTTTTTCTTTATGTTTTTATAGAGTTCCATCGAGTAAGTATCAAGATGTACTGTAACAGGGAAAAGGAGTTTCTGTTTTTTTCTTTCCTTTTTTATTATCTGTTCAAAGAGTATCCTTTCATGTGCAGCATGCTGGTCTATTATGATAAATCCTGATTTTATCTGTGCAAGAATGTAGGTGTTTTTTAACTGCCAAAAGATAAGGTTTTCCTCTCTTCCTCTATCTCTTCCTGGGAATTCAAATGGTGAAGTTTCTTCACCTGAATAATAGGGGGAAGGAGCCACTTCTTTAGTTTCTGGGACTATTTTTTGTTTTAGAATCTGTATAATAAAATCATGCAAAAACCTTTCGTCATGAAACTTCACCTCCCTCTTAGAGGGATGGATGTTTACATCCAAGAGTTCGGGTTTTATACTGAGCCTGAGAATATACCAAGGGTTTTTATTGAATGTATTTTTGTAAGCATTCTCTACTGCTCTTGAGATGGTTCTATATCTTATGGGTCTTTGGTTTACGGCTATCACAGGGTATGGAATACTTCTCTCCGGAATGTCGGGAGGTTCAAAAAGTCCTTGAAGGGAAAGAAGGGGATGTTCATGCCTTACCTCCATAAGTTCTTTTTCTACATCCGGAAACAGAAGAGAAATCCTCTCTTTTAAAGAGGACGGAAAGAGATGGAATATCCTTTTCCCCTCGGATATAAATACAAACTCTATGAATTCAAATATGGAGGCATACACTCTTACCACCTCTGTTACTTTTTTTGCTTCATAGGAATCACTTTTTAAAAATTTTCTTCTTGCAGGGAGGTTAAAAAACAGTTTTTCTACAACCACAGTGGTGCCGGTACTTCTTGCAATCTCTTCGAAGCTTTTCACCTTTCCTCCCTCAACAACTATCTTCCCACCGTAAGGTTCATCTCTATGTTTTGACTCTATTTTTAAAAAGCTAACCTCTGCAATGCTTGCGAGTGCCTCTCCTCTGAATCCGAGAGATTTAACAATCTTTAAGTCATCTATCTTTTCTATTTTACTTGTGGAAAATCTCTGTATGCTTTTTGGGATGTCCTCGTATTTCATTCCCTCACCATCATCGGATACCTTTATAACTTCCTTTCCGCCTCTCTCTATCTCTATCTTTATTCTCTTTGCTCCTGCATCTATGGAGTTTTCTATAAGTTCTTTAACACATGAGGCAGGGTCAAGTATCACTTCCCCTGCTGCTATTTTTTTAACAGTATCTTCTGGTAATTTTTTTATCACAGGGAAGAAATATCCAGTTTCATTCCATCGTTTGCAGATATAATCTCAATACCCGTTCTTTTTTTCATTTCCTCTGCTACGACCCATGGCTTTGCCTTTATAAGTGTCATCCCAAAATGGGTAATTACAGCCTTTTTGGGTTTTATGGCTTCTATGATTTCCTCTGCTTCTGGAACCGAAAGATGGTCAAGCCCATCTTTTTTCTTGAGTCTTACCACATTAAGTATTAATACATCACATCCTTTATAGCATTCTTTAAGTTCTGGAAAAAATTCTGTATCCGAGAGGTATCCCACTCTGGTGCTACTCATTTCAAAGATAAATCCATAGGTTTCCCCTCTATGATGGTGTCTACATGGAGAGTAAAATGTTATATCTTTGATGGAGTATTTCTTTTTCTCTTCTATGATTATTATTTCTTCAAGAAAATCTTTTAGGTATTGAAGCACAACCGGAGAATCTCCCTCTACTGCATCATAGGGAGCGAAGAGTTTCCCCCTTTTTTTAAAACCTCCTTCTGTCATGGCTTCTATTATTACATTTATATCTGCTGAGTGGTCAAGATGTCTATGGGAGAGTATCACCGCATCCAGTTTATCGGTAGAGATTCCATGCTTGCTTCTTGTGATTCTTAAAAGAGAGCATGGTCCCGGATCAACAAGAATGTTTGTATTCTCGGTGCGAAACCAGATTCCTCCTGATGCCCTTATCTGGCGAAACACAACGTATCTTGCTCCTGCAGTTCCCAGAAATATTATTTCTTTCATATGATAAACACTGCAGCAGCAATTACTGTGGTCCAGAGCCCGTGTTTGTCTCCTATGGCTGTTTGAGTAATGTGAGTGGTTTTTACTATCTTTCCTGATATTTTCCATATCTCTTTTCTCTCATCATAACTTGTATTTATATCAAAGGGAACACCAAGAGTCTTTGCAAGCATTCTTGCAGCGAGGTCCTCTGCATACTCTCCTGCCTTTGTTTCTGTTTCTCCGAAGGAGTGGTATTCTGAGAGGTATCCATACTGGTTTTTATCAGCTGGAATAGCTACTCCCACGGATGCTCCTATAAGTCTATGGGGCTCTGCTGTTTGATTCTCGCTCATAACACAAAATATTATCTGACCTTCTTTAAGCATCTTAATTCCCCTCTCCTTTGGAATCATTTTGCATCCAGGAGGTAAAATGCTTGAGACCTTAACAATGTTGAACGGGGCAATCCCGGCATCTCTTAAGGCTGCTTCAAAGGATGCCAGTTTGTCGTGGTCTTTACCTACACCCTTTGTTAAAAAAAATCTGGAAGGGACAAATACCATAATGGAGCAGACGGGATTCGAACCCGCGACCTCCAGAGTGCGATTCTGGCGCTCTCCCACTGAGCTACTGCCCCAGATAAAATAATTTTAAGTGTAAAACCCAAAAAGTCAATCGTTTAAAGTTACTTTATTCTCAAGACAATTAATTCCCCTATAAAAAGTAAAAAAGTTATAAGGAGGAATATAAAGGTAAGATTTTTTTCTATAAGAACATTTCCTGAAAGTATTTCTATATTTCTCTTGGATGTTTTAAAGATTCCATAGTATCCATCCTCTTTGGACACATTTACAACAAATTTTCTGTCATCTATCCGATAAAATCCAGGAATATCGGTTTTTTCAATAAAAAAGTATCTTTTTTTGTTTTCTACTCTGGATATGATTCGATAAGAGGATACTGGAGTCTCTATAAATGCTGTATTTTTTTCTGCAGGCATTTTTATAACCTCTCCAACAAGATAATCGGTTTTTGAAATAGATTCAGTTGCCTTTGCAAGCAGCCTCTGAATGAGTATTAAAAAAATGGGTTTGAACTGAATGTTGGTAAAAGAAGGTTCGGGAAGGGAAAAGAAGAAATAAACAGGTCTATCCTTTGCCTCTCCTACAAAGGGGAGTTTATTTTCAAACTCCATCAAATAAATTAAATTTTCAGTTTCTGCTCCTAAATATTTCCAAAAATATATCTCCTTTCCCTCTTCCCTTAGAAACTCAGGAGATTCTTTCAATCTTAAAATTCCATGCACCTTTTTCTTTTCTGTCTTCTTTATATAACCTGGGATAATTATTTCCTCCTGATAGGGAAGGAAGATAAAAACAGGTTTTTTATAAAATTTCAGTACGCTTTTTATAAACTCTGCAGGTAAAGCATATAAAAAGAGAGCATCATAATCTTTAAATTTTTCAAAAGAGAGTTTTTTGTAATTTTTTATCTCAAGATCATACAATTTTCCTCCTGGGGAGACTGCATTTTCAAGATAGAGGGTGTTGCCCTCTTTTTTTAAAAGAAGAATTTTTCTCCTTTTTTTAAAGGAGAAATAAAAAAATCTTTTATTATCGGCACTTACCTCATCATCGGATATTTTAACATATCCGGCTCCACTGTCAAGCATGGTATTAAATTCAACCCTTTTTTTCTCCCCTTTTTTTATGTAAAGAACCTTTTCTTCCTTTATTCCTTGGGCATTTAATACTACATTTATCTTTACGCCCTTGCTTCCCTTGTTTTCAATTACTGCGACTGGTTTTATTTTTTCTCCTGAAAGAGGATAGAGAGGAAGAGAAGTTATATCTGATATTCCTGCATTTTTTTCTATTCCCTTACTCAGTATCATTACCTTTACACTTATTTTGGGAGGCAAATCAAAGGAATTGAGAAACTCAAGGGAGTTCTTCTCTCCATCTGTAAATATATAGATTTCCTTTTTTACTCTTTTTTTCTCAAGGAAGAGAATCGCTCTTATCAAAGCATTTTTCACTGTTTCTGCATGATAAGAAGGTTTAAGACTCTTTATCACTTGATATGCCTCTTTGGGGGATAAATTTATTTTGGATAATCCAGAAAATGTGAATATTCCGAGTTCTGCATTTTTTTTCAGTTTTTTTAAGAATTTTAGAGAGGTATTTATTATTTCTTTAAAGCATCTCTGGGTACTATAGGAGTCATCTATAATTAATGCAAAACTTCCTTCTCCTTTTAAAAAAGGAATTTCGGCACGAGTTATGGGACCTGCGGCAGATAAAATAAGGAAGATAATAAAAAGGGTTCTTAACACCAGAAGTAGAAGCTCCTTTATTTTTAACCACAGGAACCTTTCTTTTTTTAAATTTTTTAAAAAGAGTATGGATGGAAAATCAATCCTTTTTCTTTTACTCCTTGAGATGAGATGAAGTATAATGGGGATAGAGGCGAGGGGCAAAAGATAAAGAAAGAATGGATTTAAAAAGTTTATCCCATCCTCCTTCTTTTTTCAAGATATCTCATTAATGCATTCTCAAGGGACATGTCTGTTCTTATAAGATTATAATCTATCTCATGCTCTGCACATCCTGCCTTTATTTTTTTTACAAAATCTTTTATTCCTTTTATGTAATCTCTTCTTATTTTTTCAGCCTCCACTATTACTTTTTTTCCGGTTTCTATATCTACCATTTCAAGGGAGCCTCTAAATGAGAACTCCAGTTCCAAGGGGTCAAGAATATGGAAAACAATTACTTCATGTTTTCTGTGTTTTATATGTCTTAAAGCAGAAAGAATATCGGTGGGGATATCAAGGAGGTCCGATATGAGAATTACAAGTCCTCTTTTTTTGATTGTCTCTGCCAAGGCATGCAGGGCAGAGGAAACTCCGGTTTTTCCTTGGGGGGAGACCCTATCCATTATCTGAAGGAGAGACCTCAGATGATGCATAGAAGTTGCAGGAGGAATGTATTTTTTTATTCTTCTATCAAACAGTCCCAATCCCACACTGTCCTTCTGCTTTATCAAAAGAAAGGATAAAGAGGCAGAGAGTATAGAAGCATACTCAAACTTAGTGATTTCAAAAGAGGAGTATCCCATTGATCCAGAACAATCAAGCAGTATATAAGCCCTGAGATTTGTTTCCTCTTGATACTCTTTTATGTAAAATCTATCCTTTCTCGCATATACCTTCCAGTCTATTCTCTTTGGGTCATCTCCTGGAATATACGGCCTGTAATCAGAGAACTCCACAGATGAGCCCTTATAAGGACTTTTATGGAGTCCCTCAAGAAATCCCTCCACCACCAGTTTTGCCTTGAGGTCTATACTTTTTAATTTTGCAACAAATTTTGGGTCAAGGTATTTTTTGTAGTCTATCAAATTTTTAAAAGGATGTTGTCTATAAGTCTTGCCTTACCGAATCTTACTGCCACGGCAACAAGAACTTTTTTTTCTATTTTGGGTACAGGATGCAGGGTTTCTGGATTTACTATCTCAACATAATCTATCTTTGAGGGTTTTTCTTTTTTTATCATCTCTAACATTGCTTTTTTAATTTTTTCTGGGTCTTTTTCTCCTTTTTTGACCATTTTTTTTGCAAGTTCCAGAGAGCGGTAAAGCACCGGAGCCCTTTTTCTTTCTTCTGGGGAGAGGTATTCATTTCTTGAACTCACTGCAAGTCCATCCCTTTCTCTTACCGTGGGCCCGGTTACTATCTTTACATCAAAATTCAAATCTTTTACCATTTTCTTTATAACCACCTGTTGCTGGAAGTCCTTTTCTCCAAATACTGCAAAATGAGGTTTTACAATGTTAAAAAGTTTTGCCACAACGGTGGCTACTCCATCAAAATGTCCTGGTCTCTTTTCTCCGCATAAAGTTTCTGTAAGATACGATACCGAGACCTTTGTGAGTAGTTTTTCAGGATACATTTCTCTAACAGACGGATAAAAGATTATATCCACCTTTTCCTTTTGAAGTAGTTTTTTATCTCTTTTAAAATCTCTCGGGTAGGAGTTATAATCCTCTTCAGGTAAAAACTGGATAGGGTTTACAAATATACTGACCACCACCACATCTGCCTTTTTTCTTGCTATTCTCACAAGTGAAAGGTGCCCTTCGTGTAGATAGCCCATTGTGGGAACAAACCCTATTATTTTTTTAGCCTCTCTTATCTCATCTGCTCTTTTCTGCATCTTTTTCACACTTTTTATCACTTCCATGGCTTTATTGTATTCATTATAAGAATTATGTCAAATATTCTATAAGTTTAGGCTTTCGGGTTTCTCATAACTTATCTTTTAGATTCCTTGTTTTTCTAAATATTTATTTATTCATTTTC
>CAZUTC010000070.1:0-3074 GCA_964623485.1 uncultured bacterium
GCGCTAATGCCTATCAGGTCAGTTTCCATGTTCTTAAGCTGGTATTCTGATTGTCAGAGTTTCGGGCCGATCATTTTCAAATTAGATGCTTTCAACCTTTTATATTTCATCGGTTTTTTATCGGAATCCTTTAGCAAAATTTGAAGTAAAAGGGTTTTTTTGCTATCAATTAACTTTCCCCCTTTGCTCTTTGAAAACGATACATTGTATGTGTTTAAAATCGGAGATAAAAGCATAAGACTTCCATTAAGACCAAAGGAATTATATCTTATTCAAAGGTTTGATAAAGATACACTATTTTTAAAGGGTTGGGTGAATAAAAGTTTTATAGAGGATACTCTATCTATTCAAGAGTAGTATGAATCTTTTTTAGTTTCTCTTCGGTTATCTTTAAGTCCTTCATTAGTCTATGAACAATGCTCTCGAAAAACAGAAAAGCAGAGAGTTCGAATAAAGAGCCCAAGGGTGTTATGGGAACTCCTCCAAGAAGTTGTCTTGAGTCATAACTATCCATGGAGAATTTGGTTCTCCCTGAGGGAATATAGACAATATGGTTAGCAATTTTGGCTAAGGGTGAGGATTTATCTGCAGTCACAGCCACAAGCCTTCCTCCTATTTCCTTTGCTGTTTTTGCTATTTCAAGGATAGATTTTGTTTTTCCGGAACCAGAGACCACAATAAGCGTATCTATGCTTTTTCTCATAGCAGGGACTACAGTTTCTCCTACTACAAATATTCTTTTCCCAAGATGTACCAGCCTCATGGCAAATGCCTTTGCTACCAGACCACTTCTACCAGCTCCTGCAAGATATATTCTTCTTGAGTTCTTTATCACTTCTATAAACTCTTCTATTTCTTTGGAGGATATTTTCCCCAGGGTTTGCTTTATTTCCCTTATTAACCTTTCAAAATACTCTTCCATTTTACCTCCATCACTGCTTCTTTTATCTCCTTAGCCCTTTTTTCTGGGTTAAGAGATTTTGTTATGTAACCTCCCACAATGATTATCCCAATATTGAAAAAGGCAAAGGAGTCAATAGTTTCTGGTGTAATACCTCCTGCAACTGCAAATTTAATGGAGGAGCTTTTGAAAATATTAGTAAAAGTTTTGAGTTTTTCAACGATGGTGTACTTACCCTTCTGAGAGTCCAGCCCTAAATGCACACCTATATAGGAAGGGGAGAGAGATACAAGTTCCTGAGGGGTTTGTATTTTATCCTGAAGGATGTCCACAACTATCTTTTTATGAAGTCTCTTAGCTATGTTTTGAACCTCTATTACTGTGGCTTTTTGTATCCACAAAACTGTGAGGATGTCTGCGCCATTTTTAAATGCAAGCTCTGCCTCTACCTTTCCAGCATCTGCAGTTTTTGTATCAGCGGTTATCAGTTTCTTTGGAAATTTATCCTTTAAAATTCTCACAGCTCTCATTCCCTCTGACTTTATTAAAGGGGTTCCAGCCTCCAGCACGTCTACATATTCACATACCTTTTCTGCAGTTTTCAATGCCCGGGAAAGACTGGTAAAGTCAAGCGCTACCTGAATAAGGGGTCTCATGGTGGGAAGGCTATTCCTTCAAGATAGTTCTCTCGGTAGGCAAAGGCTCTTGGAGCATATACCCAAAATGTGTTGTAAATCCCTTGGGTAAATGGATAGAAGATAAAGTTTGTTACTATTCTGGGAAGACTATAAAATCTCGCTTTTATCTCAGTGATTCCTTTAGGAAATGAGAATGGCTCTTTTTTTAGAAAAGGAAGTATGGAGGATTTCTCATCAAGATAGAATCTTCCCCTTGGTTCTTGTAGAATTAGGGAAAGGTTTATTGAACTTGGCTCATATTTTACTTCCACAAAATCCAGTTTTGTCTTCAAGATAAATCTCCAGAATTCATCGGGGTTTATATTTTCCTTATCAGTTAGTGTAATTCTTAAGCCAGCCAGTATTTTTTCTGAATGTAGTTTTTTTACTTCATTTACTTTTTGTTTTATCTCCTTGGAGTAAAAACTTTTCGGAAACCAGGATTTTTTTAAGAATACAACCTTTACACCTGCCTTTGCAAGGAAGCGTATATATTCCGGATTCTCAAATATTCCTGACCCTGCATTTACAATCCAGTCCTTTCTTAGTTGCCATAAGCCGGAGAAAAGTTTTATATAATAATGTCTTCTTTTTCCTATATCATCATCCAGTAGTTCAATAAATCTTTTCCGAAACATGGATGCCTCCATTATGACCTCTTCTGGTCTTCTTTCACGAATGTTATCTTTAAAATAAAGATAATTTATACAGCTCTCTTTTTCCTCTGGGTCACAATTGCATCCCATTACTGTTTCTAAAGCTTGATAAAAAAAGATTCCTCTTTTTTCTTTTAATACTGGATAATAAGGATAATAATATCTTGGAATTGCAGAGGCTTTGTAAATATTTTTAACATTTTTTTTAGAAATGTCCTCTATTACCTTCTTAAAAATATTTGGTATATATCCTCTTATGCATACCCCTTCTTTTAAAAAGATATTCGGGAATTTAGTGACAGCAGGCCCGAAAAAAAATATCTGAGTTTTATTCTTCATTTTTCCCAGGATTTCGTAAACACGTTCTATATTTTCAAAGGATGTATATAGAAATAAAAATTCGCAATTTTTTGGTTTGAGCTCCTCTATTTGTTCATCAATATAGTAAGCATTTATCTTTAATTCTCTTGCAATGGTAAGCAATTTAAGAATTTCTAAGTTTGGTCTTCTAAATAGGAAACTTCCTTTTAAAGATAAAAAAGGTGAGAATCTCTTTTCTTCCGGATGACATGAACACAAGCAAATATTCATTTTTTAAAAAGTCTTAAAATATCGTTAAAGGTAGCAATGATAAGCAGTATGATGATTAAGATGTAACCTATTTGTACTGCTATCATCCATGTCTTTTTTGAAAATCTTTTTTGTAAGATTTTTTCTGTAGTGAAAATGAGGGCTCTCCCTCCGTCAAGAGCAGGTATTGGGAAAAGGTTTATTATTCCAAGATTTATTGAGAGTAGTGCAAGCAATGAAATAAAATACCATATTCCAAGCTTAGAGACC
>CAZUTC010000070.1:3084-8379 GCA_964623485.1 uncultured bacterium
ACCTTTGCAGAAGATTGGGCAAGAAACAATGGACCTCCTAAGTTTTTAATCGATACCTTCCCAGTGATCAATCCATAAAATGCATATACCACCTGCCATGAGATTCTCAAGGTTTTTCCCGCTGCATTAATCAAAGCTACGGGAACCTGAAGTCTCTTTTTAGGTAATTTTACCCATACCCCTATTTTTTTACCACCCTCCATGGGTACGGGTTTTACATAAGAGGAGAGAGTATCCTCTTTATGTATCCATTTTATTATTATAGAATCCGGAGCCTTTGAGATCAGTTCAAATACCTGTTGCCATGCTTTTACTTTTGTGTTATTTATTTCTATTATTGTATCGTTTGGTTTTATGCCTATTTTCTCTGCAGGACTGTTTTTCACCACTTTTGCCACTACCGGTTTAATCAAGGCTTCTAAGGAAGATGGATTTTTAATTTTTATGTTTAGGTTTAAAATCTTCCCATCTCTATTTAAAGTGATTTCATGGCTTTTATCACTTATTGAAAGTTTTAAAACAATATCTTTAAAGTTTTTAATGGACCTTCCATCTACCAAGATAATACTATCCCCGGTTCTTAATCCCTGCTTATACAATTCACTTTTGGAGGGAACATATAACAAGGGAGCATAATTTTCCTCCCCCCAGAATATATTTATAATAAATATAAGAAAAAAAGCGAACATAAAGTTGAGGAAAGGACCCCCAAGGGTTACCGTCATCTTTTTATGAAATGGTTTGGCATAAAAATTATTTTCTCCTTCAAACTCCTCTCCTTCCAGCTTCACATATCCTCCAAGAGGTAATGCTGAAATCATGTACTCTGTTTCTTTTTTCTTCCATTTTAAGATAGGAGGACCAAATCCTATAGAGAATTTTTCTACTCTTATATTGGAGAGTTTTGCTCCTATCATATGTCCCAATTCGTGTACTGAGATAAGCAAGCCGAAAAGAATTACTATGGCTAATATCTGCACCATCTTTTTTCCCTTATATACTGTTTTGCCCAGTAAACTGCTTTTTTAATATTTTCTTCATTTGGATAAAGAGGTGTGTGGGCATTTATGCATTCCTTTACTGAGTTGACTATTTCTTCAAAACTTATCTCATCGCGAATAAACATCTCCACTGCTTCCTCATCTGCTGCAGCAAGTACAGCAGGATAGGTCATTTTTCTACTCAGTACTTCATAAGCGAGGTTAAGAGCTGGAAACTTTTTCCTGTCCGGGAGCATGAATTGGAGGTTTGGTACTTTCTCAAAATTAATATGTATCTCTGTGGAGAGTCTATCTGGATAGGATAGTGCATAAAGTATAGGTATTCGCATATCGGGTACTGCAAGCTGGGCCACTATACTCCCATCTATAAACTCAACCATGGAATGAACCAATCCCTGGGGATGGATCAAAACATCTATTTTCTCAGGCTCAATATCAAAAAGGTAGTGAGCCTCTATTATCTCCAGGCATTTATTCATCATGGTTGCGGAATCGATGGTAGTCTTTATTCCCATTTTCCATACCGGATGTTTTAATACCTCCTCTTTCTTTACATCCTTTGTATTTTTGTATAGTAAAGGTCCTCCAGAGGCGGTAAGAATTATCCTTTTTACCTCCTCTTTTTTTCTTTGATGGATGCACTGAAAAACTGCAGAATGCTCACTATCCACAGGTACTATTTCTCCTTTGAACCTTTTTTTAAAATCCCTAAGTACCTCTCCAAAACAAACAATCAACTCTTTTGTGGAAATTGCTATTCTCTTCCCTTTTTCAAGCCCTTTCTTTAAAGCTCCCATACCTGAAATTCCAGAGATTGCAAACAGAATGGTATCTACATCCTCTGCTTCAGCAATTTTTATAAGACCTTCTTCTCCACATACTACTTTTATATTCTTTACTTTGTTTTTAAATTTTAAACATGCTTGAGTATTTCCAACACATACAATGTTAGGGTTGAACTTCTTGACCTGTTGAGTTAGGAGGTTTACATTTTTATCTGCTGCGAGGGCTTTTACTTTAAATATATCCTTATACTTTTCCACAATAGAGAGAGTCTGTGTACCAACTGACCCAGTGGAGCCTAACACTGCAAGGTTTCTCATAAGAAGGCTTTTATAATATTTATGTCTTCTGGATATGTTATTTTTATATTTTCTCTTTTTCCTTCAAGCACAAACACAGGATACCCTGCTTTCTCACATAGGAATGCATCATCTGTTCCTTGGATTCTTTTTTCCTCTGCGATTCTATGGGCATCTTTAATGACCGAAATTTTAAAAAATTGGGGAGTCTGAGCTAAAAAGAGCCCCTTTCTTTCTATGGTTTTTATTATTCTTTTATTTTTTACTTCTTTGACTGTATCTATTACTGGGACTCCATAAATCACCGCCCCTTTTTTCTCTACTTCCTTAAATCCCTTATCAATATCTTCAGAGGTTATTAAAGGTCTTGCAGCATCGTGGATTGCCACAAATCCTTTCTCTGGAAGCCAAGAAAGCCCATTTCTTACAGATTCTTGTCTTGTCTTACCTCCTTCCACAACCTTTTTTACTTTGCAAAAACCTGCCTTTTTTATGAGTTTTTTAATCTTTAAAGTTTCCTTTTTAGGCACCACCAGGAATATCTCATCCACCGATGAATTTTCAAATGCAAAAATAGAGTAGAAGAGTACAGGTCTTTTTTTTACTAAAAAAAACTGTTTTTCTCCTTTAAACCTTTTCCCTTCACCTGCTGCAAGAATCACTCCATACCTTTTCATCCCTTAGATATCCCCAACTCTGGAATATTTTTGGGCTTTAATAAAGTGGTATAACTTATTAAATCACATACATAAATGCATTCCATACATCTTATACATTCATGAGAATTAGGAGTCTGGTATGGTTTTATCCCCACTGGGCATACCCTGTAACAGTTATCACATTTATTGCATTCTGCTATGTTTACCCTTAATTTAAAAAGACTCACATAGTTGAACAGACCTAAGAAAGCCCCTATTGGACACATCTTACAAAATGGTCTCTTTGTGAATACCGAAAGAATTATTACTGTTCCCAGGATTAAAAATTTGAGTGTAAAGAGCCAGCCAAGCAATCGTTGAAGTGAAGGATCGATGAATATCCACGGTATTCCTGCTTCCAGGATTCCTTGGGGACATAACTTACAAAACCATGTTTCAAGAGTAAAATATGGCATGATGATTGCGAGTATCAAGAGATTTAGAAACTTTGTATATCCAAACCATGATGGCAACCCGAATTTTACAGTTTTTATTTTGTAAAGGAGATCTTGAAACCATCCAAAAGGACATAACCATCCGCATGTCATTCTTCCCACCACTGCTCCTATGGTACTCATAAATCCTATAACAAACCATGGCACCGAATGTAAGGTTACAAAGTGCTGAACAGTACCCAAGGGACAGGCAAAGGAGGCAAGAGGACAAGAATAACAGTTTAATGTAGGAACACAGTATGCCTTTGTAGTGTTTTGTGTAAAGTATGAGTTGGTCCCAATGAATGCAAAGAATTGAACAAGAAATCTTCTCATTGAATTCCTATGCAACTTAAGCAGAGCAAAACCGCGTTTCTTAAAATTTCTTCGGTCTCTTTTCTTAAGAGTCCAAACAAAATCAGTCCTATACCTGCAATTGCAAATAAAAACCATAGCAACTTTTTCATATTTATAAATTTATACAAATAATTTGAAAAGTCAACAAATTATAATTATTTTAACCTCTTCATGAACCCAAAAGAGAGCTTATATATTCATTCACTTTAAATGGAATTATATCTTCTGGTTTTTCTCCTGTTCCTATGAAATATATAGGTATTTTTAATTTTTGCCACACAGAAATTATTATTCCCCCCTTTGCAGTGCCATCCAGTTTTGTAAGGATAATCCCATTTGCCTGGATATTTTTCACAAACTCCTCTATCTGATAGATACCACTCTGCCCTGTGGTGGCATCCAAGGTCACAAGAATAAGATGGGGTGAATTTTTTACTTTTTTACTGCAAACATTTTTAATTTTTAAAGCCTCTTTTAGAAGCTCCTTTCTTGTATGAATTCGTCCAGCAGTATCTATTATTACCACATCCATGTTTTTTGATACTGCTTTTGTTAATCCATCATACACCACAGCTCCCGGATCCTGCCCTTGTTGAGATTCGGTGATATATACCTTTATTCTTCTTGCCAGCTCCTTTAGTTGTTCATTGGCCGCATCTCTGTAAGTATCTGCTGATATAACCATTGTTCTACGGGTCTTGAAAAAGGTAGCCATCTTTGCAACGGTTGTTGTTTTTCCGGATCCATTAACTCCTACTATCATTATTACAAAAGGTTTATAACTTAATTCTATTCTTCCCTCGGATCCTTGGAGTATACTTTTTAACACTTCCTTTAAATCTTCTATACTTCCCTTTGTTTTTTTTAAAATCCATGAGGTGGCTTCGACTCCCACATCTGCTTCTAAAAGGATTCTCTCCAGTTCTTCTTTTTGGGGGGATGCAAAAGCCTTTTCTATCTTTTTTTTAAGATTTTCAAGGATTTTTGCTAACATCCACCAGTTCCTTTGCTTTCAAAAGATTTATGGAGACCACTTTAGAAATTCCGGGTTCCTCCATTGTTATACCGTATATATAATCAGCATACTCTATGGTTTTTTTATTGTGAGTAATTATTACTATCTGAGTGTCTTTGGATAGTTTTTTAAGATACTCTGCAAATTTTATTACATTAGAATCATCTAAGGGAGCATCCAGTTCATCTATGAATAGGAAGTCGGATGAAACCACAGAGTAGAGAGAAAATAAAATGGTTATTCCAAGCATAGTTTTTTCTCCATCCGATAACTGCTGGAGTTTTTTCAAATCTTTCCCTGCAGGTTTAGCAAATATATCTATTTCTGATTCCAGAGGATTGGAAGGATCCTTCAAAACTATATCTCCAAAACCTCCATCAAAAAACAAAGGGAAAAGTCTTTTATACTCCTTCCTTAATTTCTCAAAACTCTTTATAAATCTTTCCTTTGAATCTCTCTCTATCTCTTCTATTAAAATTTTTAGTTTTGCTAAGGCGTTTTTAATATCTTGGTATTGTTTTTTATACTCTTCAAACGATTCTTTTTCCTCCTTATACTTAATTTCTGCATCAGGATTTACAGCACCTACTTTTAAAAGCCTTTTTTGAGCCTCTTCTAAGGTTAAAGAAGCCTCTTCCAGCAATTCTGCCCCCTCTTCTTTTAATTTTTCTATTTCCTTTTCTGTGGATAAGCGCTCTACACTATAAG
>CAZUTC010000071.1:0-8366 GCA_964623485.1 uncultured bacterium
CCTTATGAGGAAGCAGTCAAAAAGGCACTTTTAAAAATTTATGAGGAGGATGAAACAGGGGAAATTCCTGTAGCAAAATTTAACATCCCCAAAGTCAAATTGAAAGGAGCTTTTGAAAGGAATCCTTGAAGACTTTATCAGACCCTTTTATAAGGATTCCCCCAAAAAATATCAAACCGGTCAGTTAGGATGGGCTCCGGTTCTTTTCACTCCTTCCAGAGATGAACTGAGGATACTTAAGTTTAATTCACAAGGTAATGTAATGGAGGTAGATAAATTAAAAAGTAACTCTTTTACTTATAGTTCTCATCCTCCTATAATTTACGAATTTAAACTTGAATCAACAGAAGAGGTGCTATGCATTAAAGCAAAGAAAAGACCCATAATACTGCTTGAGTGTGCAAGAAATGGAGAAATATGGAAATTGATACCCAGAAATAAAAAACGGAGTAAGCAATTACGATTAGAAAAAGTATGGATGGTTGTTCCAGTTTATAGTTATCCCACCGGAGAAAGTATAGAGTTTTTTAAACAACTGGTTGAGTTTCTTTATTTTCCGTCTTTCTTTCCTTTACCTTCCTATAAAAACTGTCCAAGAGAAGATTCTTTTTGTAGACTTGAACATATCCAACCGGTACATATGAGTCTGATTGAATTGTGTGAGCATGAACTTTCCGAAAATGCCTTTCAGGTATTAAAAGAGAATGTAATTTCATTTTTATTAAAGGAACTTCACGGTGAATGGTATCCATTTTTTAAAGAAGAGTTTTTAAAAAGCTGAAAGATAAAGGAATAATAAAAAATAAAAGAATAAATAACAAAAAGAAAATAATTCAAGCTTTTAAACCGTTTCTTTTAACTTTGCACCTTTTTCTTTCATAAACTTTTTTATTGCAAATAGTTATAAAAAGTTATGAGGGATGTATCTTCCAGAATAAGAAGGACCCAACAGGGGTAATGGGAGAGAAGGTTACAGGGGAGTTGAAGAAAAGATACCCTTTTATATTATGGAATTCTACAAATCCTTGACATCGCTTCAACTCTTTTTATCATATAGAGATGAGGCGGATAATTTATCTCCTGCTATTTTCTTTATCTATCTCAGCAAGACCTGCCAATCCTCTCTCAGTATGGATAGATTTTCTTATAGGAGTTTATCAACGGTTGTTCTCTCCTTTACAGGGACGCAATGTATGCAACTTTTCTCCATCCTGCTCAAAATTCAGTAGAGAAGCCTATGCACGGTACGGACCCTTCTGGGGAACCCTTATGACATTTGACAGGCTGGAAAGATGCAACCCGGGAGCATGGCATTACCTTTATATTTACTACTCCCATATTGAAAACGGTAGGTTGGCTGACCCACCTGAAAATCATTACCTTCCTTTAAGACTTAAAAAAATATATGCTAAAAAGGATACATTGTGATATATCTTCTCTTTCTTTATAACCCTGTTGATTTTGCAGATTACTTATATAAAACGCAAGATTTTAGAAGGGCAGCCTTAGAATATGAAAGAATTGGATTCCTTTCCCTCTCTGATACTCTTCTTGCCTCATACTGTTTACTCAAAGCAGGGGAGGCACTCCTTAAGACAGGTGAACCATCCAGGGCTGCAAGGATTTACCTGTTTGGAATAAGAAACATACCCGCTTTCTGGGAGAAGTTTACTTACGGACTTTTGCGGGCTCGCTTTGCCCAGGAAGATTTTTATGCAGTGGATAGCCTGGCAGAGCTTCTTCAAAACACAGATTTAAAGTGGCATGCAACCATTTATCGGTCCTTCAGTCTGGCATTAAAAGGAGACCTCGATAAAGCAAAAAAATACCTCTCTTTACTTAAAAAAACTCCTCTTAGGGATTCAGCCTTGATGCTCTTTACCAAACCCTTAAAGTCCCGAAATCCTTTTCTCTCTGCAGGGTTATCTTTTATTTTACCTGGAGCTGGTCAGGCATACTGTGGACGCTGGGCAGATGCAGGACAGTCATTTCTTATAACCTTTCTTATGGGAGGTTCAGCCCTATACTATCTATTCTTTGATACTACCAAGGGAAGTACACCCAAGGGAGTAATTACCGGGACCCTCGCAGCACTCTTCTGGCTTGGGAATATTTATGGAGCCTTCAATTCAGCACTTGATTATAATGATTATGAGAATAGAAAGAAAGAGGAAGAACTGCGAAATCTCTTAGAATGCTTTGATTTAGAACCAGAGATAAAAAGACCTTGATTTTTATTTTTTTTCTTTCATTCCAAGAGATTGAAAAAGTCGCAGATACTTTCTATAGCTTGAGAGAGTATGACATGGCAGTACTTGAATACAAAAGAGCAGTCTATCTTGCTCCTTCTCCTTTTTTAAAGATTAAACTTGCCTCAGCACTTTATCAAAATAAGGAGAAAAAAGAGGCAAATGAAATTTTATCCTCAATGGAAACCCCATTGGCCCGGATGGTGCGGGGAATACTTCTTTTAAGGGAGGGTAGTTTTCATCTTGCTTTAATAACCATAGACTCCGTAACCCAGAAGGTGTTTGGTGCATATGCTTACCGATTGCGTGGTTGGGCATACCTTAAGCTCAAGGAGTTCGAAAGAGCCGCAAAGGAGTTTGAAAAGGCAGGAGAAGACTCACTGGCTTTGTTTATAAGTAAACTTTCATCTCTTAAATTTAAAAATCCCTATACCGCCTGGTTTTTATCCCTTCTTCCTGGACTTGGTGAAATTTATGCAGGAAAGCCTATTTGGGGTCTTTGGGCTTTTTTGGTGAATGCGGGGACTACATATCTCATGTTAAGCAATCTATTGACTAAACATTATCTTGATGCCTTCCTTATCTACACCTTTCTTTGGCAACGCTTTTACTCTGGTTCCCAGGCAAATGCCTTTCGTTTTGCAAAAGAATACAATGAAAATAAATTTCTAAAAACAGTAAGCCAAATTCAAGAAAAAGAAAATAGAGACCTCAGTCTTGATTTAAAGAGTTTAAATAAGCTTTATGAAATTAGCAGGAATTATTCTTGGTAGATTATCCCCTGTTTATATATGAAGTAATAGAGGGTATCGTTTAAAAACAGGTTAAATCTGTAAGTTTCTTGTGTGGGAGGTATGTCTTTAACTACCCATGGATTGTATTTGGTTAAGAATCTTTTAAACTCATAAGCCTCTTCTTTTTTTAGGAAACAGCCCACCCTTATTTTAAAAAGTTCATTTTCTTTTTTTATGTAAAATGGAATCTTTGTTTTTTTAAGTTCCTCTGCAGTTCTTTTTGCATTGTCTTCTTCTCTGAAGGCACCTATCTGGAGGGCATAAAGATTTTCTCTTTTTTCTTGTTTTTTTACTATCTTTTCTTTTTTTAAATGTAATCTAAGAATACTATCTCTGAATGGAAAAACCAGCTCTTCTGGATGACTCTTTTTATATGAGGATACTATTTTTAAAAGAGGAAGTGAAAGGATACAAATGGAGTCTTTTGAAAACACAAGCATGATATCGGATTGGGGAGTAAAAAGCAGAGAATCGTAATTAATAACTATTTCATTTCTTATGCCCATTCCATCAAGTATCATAATTTTATTCTCTTTTTCAGCGATTATCTTATCTCTCCATGGGGTAATTTTCTTAACCCTTTCTATTTTTTTTATTCTCCTTTTTTTAAGACTCCATATACCTGCAGTATATATGTTGTTTTTATCCATCCAGTAGATAAAATCTTTGGCAATACACGGGTTTTTAAACCTGGTTTTTAAATTAACATCTTTTATCCTTCTGCTTTTAATTTCAAATATTTCAATTCTTCCGTTGGGGTAAAAAAAGAAGAGACCTCTTTTTGTTTTTACTACATCAGTATAGTAAGGAGAGATACCCACTGATATTTTAAGTTTTATTTTTTGACCTTTTATCTTATATATGTTGAGAAAATCGGATGATGGAAGGAGTATATTGTTATCATCATATACAAAAATTTTATTGGCATAAGAGTATACTACGGTGGAGGCTTTTATGTTTCCTTTTTTGTCAAAGCAGAGGATGCTTTTATCTGTCAGGATGTAAAAATTTTCATCTGTAACATCCATATCCAAGGGGTCTCCTATAAGGGGAATGGTTTTTATCTCCTCTTTTAAAAAAAGATAAAGTTTAGTATTTTTGATTAGTACTGCCTCTTCTCCAAAGGGCTTGAATATAAAAAGGAAGAGGAGGAACTTAATGAAATACATCCTTTAAGATTTCAAGCACCACATCATCATAGGATAGTCCCACGGCTTTTGCCTCTGCAGGCAGGTCAGAGAGGTCGGTCATTCCGGGCAGGGTATTTATCTCAAGAAAATATGGATATTTTCTTTCCTTTACCACAAGGTCAAGCCTTGCAAAACCCCGGCACCCGATTGCCTTAAACCCTTTGTATGCATATTTTTTTATTTTTTGAGTTACGTCTTTGGGTAGTTGAGCAGGTATTATGAACTCTGTTTCTCCTTTGGTGTACTTTGCTTCGTAGTCATAAAACTCCCTTGTTTTAGGTCTTAACTCAAGGATAGGTAACACCTGGTCTCTTAGAATTCCTACAGTGGCTATTACTCCTGGGATGTATTTTTCCAAGAATGCTTCTTCAAAATTTGAAAGTGCCTTTTTTACCTCTGGTAGAATCTCCTTTTCTCTTTTGAGTATTTTTACTCCTACACTTGAGCCTTCTCTTCTTGGTTTGAGTATCAAAGGTAATCCAAGTTCTTTTAATGCTTTTTCTATGCTTTTCTTTATATTTGAAGGGTTTATCTCAACCCATGGAGGGGTTGGGATTCCTTCCTGTTTGAATATTTTTTTTGTGAGTATCTTATCCATACCTATTGCGGATGCTTCAACTCCAGAGCCAGTGTATGGAATTCCAAGGAGTTCCAGATATCCCTGTATGGTTCCGTCTTCTCCTGGTTTGCCATGGAGTATAATAAAGGCAACATCCATGTTTTCTTTTCTTATTTTTGAGAGATCCTCTGGTCCCTGAAGGTCAAGCCCATATGCATCAAATCCCTGCCTTTTCAAGGATTCAAGAATATTTCTGCCCGAAAGTAAAGAGATCTCTCTTTCTGATGACCACCCCCCCATAATAACCCCTATCTTCTTTTTTTTAAGTTCCTTTATAGAAACCTTCCGTGACATTTTTTAAACTTCTTTCCGGAACCGCATGGACATGGAGCATTCCTCCCTGGTTTTCCATACTTTCTTATATACTCATGGATGTTAAAGTTGGGGTCAGGATTTGCTCCTTGGGCAACCCCAGCAGTCCGGGGTCTTGCAGCATGCACTGGGGTAGGAATTTCTCTTCTCACGGTTTGAGGCCTTAGTTGAGCCCTGAACAAAAGTCTTATTGCATCTCTTCTGAACTCCTCCATCATCTGTTCAAAGAGTCTAAAGGATTCCTGTTGATACTCTATCAATGGGTCTTTTTGCCCATATGCCCTGAGGGAGATACCTTCTTTTATAATATCCAGTTGATAGAGATGGTCTTTCCATTTATGGTCAAGATTTGAAAGAAGTACGAGTTTTTGAAGTTCTTCAAACTGTTCTTCCCCGATTTCCTGCTTTCTCTTTTCAAAGGCTTCCTTTGCCTTTTTGTTCATTTCAGAAAGTAACTCCTTTTTTGTATATTTTGAAAAATTAGTAGGTTTTGTTATATCGGTAAGATAAAGAGATATAAACTCCTGTTGTATCCCATTCCAGTCCCATTCCTCAGGAAATCTTGATAATGCATAGGTTTCAATGATTTTTTCGTTTATCGCTTCAATTAATTCATGGAATATAGAGGAGAGATTTTCTCCTCTTAGAATTTCATCTCTTAATGAGTAAACCACTTCCCTTTGTTTATTCATTACATCGTCAAACTCCAGGAGTCTCTTTCTTATTTCAAAATTTCTTTTTTCAACTCTTTTCTGGGCATCTTCGATTGCCTTTGTGGCGAGGTAGGATTGTATTGGTTCTCCTTCCTTTGGTCCAAATTTCTCCATAAGCCCAGACATTCTATCAGCTCCAAAAAGTCTTAAGAGGTCATCCTCTAAGGATAGGAAGAATCTTGAAGACCCTGGATCTCCCTGCCTTCCGGACCTACCTCTCAACTGATTGTCAATTCTTCTTGCCTCGTGCTTCTCGGTTCCTATTATATAAAGACCACAAGGAACCTCTTCTGCACATTTCTTTGCAAGTTTTGCTTTTTCTGGGTCTTTCTGTGCTTCAGGATTGAACATATAGCATTCCTCACATTTCCGTACACCTTCCCCGAGTTTTATATCCGTTCCTCTACCTGCCATGTTTGTTGCAATTGTTACAGCACCTCGCTCACCTGCCTTTGCCACAATCTCTGCCTCTCTCTGGTGGTGTTTAGCATTCAAGACATTGTGGTTTATCCCTCTTCTTTTCAGCATCCTTGATAATAATTCGGATACCTCTACTGAGGTTGTGCCTACAAGGATAGGGCGACCTCTTTTATGCCATTTTACAATTTCCTCTATTACTGCATTGTACTTTTCCCTCTTTGTTTTATATATCACATCTGGATAGTCTATCCTTCGGACCGGTTTATTTGTGGGAATAACCACGACTTCAAGTTTATATATATGCCAGAACTCGTTTGCTTCAGTTGCAGCGGTCCCCGTCATCCCTGCAAGTTTTTCATACATCCTAAAGTAGTTCTGCAAAGTTATTGTTGCAAGGGTCTGGGTTTCTTCCTGAATCCTCACCCTCTCCTTCGCCTCCAAGGCTTCATGGAGACCATCCGAGAACCTTCTCCCGGGCATCAACCTTCCCGTAAACTCATCAACGATTATAACCTTTCCATCCTGTACAATATAGTCAACATCTCTTTCAAACAGAGTGTATGCCTTTATCAAAGCATGGATATTATGTAATATTTCATTTTTCTTTGCATACTCCTCAAACAGTTTCTCCTTTTCAAAAGCCTTCTCCTTGGGCGTTAATTTTTCGTTTTTGTCTATCTCTGAGGTTTTTGTAGCAAGGTCAGGAAGCACAAAAAGTTCAGGGTCGTTGGGAGAAAGTAGCTGTCTTCCCTTTTCAGTTATATCCACGGTATGCTGTTTTTCGTCAACAACAAAGTAAAGTTCTTCATCAAGCTGGTGGAGTTTCTTCTCACGAATATATCGTAGCTCCACATCCTCTATGAGTCTCTTTATTCCTGGTTCTTCTTCAAGTTTCATTAACTTCTTATGCTTTGGTATCCCCCTTTTTGCCTGGAGCAGTTTTTTCCCTGCCTCAAACTCCTTTCCTTCTTTTAAGAGCCTTTCAGCCTCATCTACGATTCTGTTCACAAGGATTATCTGGGAGCGGTATAATCTTTCCACTGCAGGATTCCATTTTGAGTACTCCATATCTCTTGGTTCTGTTGGACCTGATATTATGAGTGGGGTTCTTGCTTCATCTATTAAGATACTGTCTATCTCGTCCACAATTGCATAGTGATGTCCTCTTTGAACCTTGTCCTCCCATCTTACCACCATATTGTCCCTTAGATAGTCAAACCCAAACTCATTGTTTGTGCCATAGGTTATATCACTGTTATATTCAGGTTTTCTTTCCTCAGGTCTCATCCCTTGCTGAATCACCCCTACGGTAAGCCCTAAGGATTCATAAACTGGACCCATCCATTCTCTATCCCTTGCAGCAAGATAATCATTCACAGTTACAAGATGGCATACTCCTCTTGGACTCTGTTCCACAAGAAAATCTTTTTCTCCTTTCAGCCCTCTTGCTCTTCCCACAAGAGCATTTAGATACAGAGGCATTGTTGCCACAAGGGTTTTCCCTTCACCTGTTTTCATCTCTGCTATTTTACCTTCATGGAGTACCACTGCTCCCATTAACTGAACATCAAAGGGAATCATGTTCCACTCTGTCTCTATCCCCCTCACAAGCCATTTTTTCCCTACCAGTCTTCTACATGCCTCCTTAACAAGGGCAAAGGCATCTATCATTACAGACTTATCATCTTCCCCTTCCTTGAGCCTCTTTACGAAGTCCTCTGTTTTTTTAATGAGTTCCTCATCCTTTAATCCATGCAACTTTTCATAAACTTTATTAATTTCCTCTACATATGGTGAAAGCCTTTTTATCTCTCTTTCCTGTTTTGTCCCAAAAATTTTCTTAAGTATCCCAATCATAAAAATATTATGAACATATATTTAAAAATGTCAAGAAAAACATCATTTGGGCTAAGAGAGCATTACCAGGGAGAAAATTATTTTAATAGGCTATGGAAAGAAATTTACTTACAGAGTACATTTAAAGACTTATCTCATAGACCTAAGAAAACTTAATAGAACTCCTTTTACATTAGCTCAGGTAGATACAAAGGATATTCTTGACAAAAAGA
>CAZUTC010000072.1:0-2573 GCA_964623485.1 uncultured bacterium
ACAGCCCCTTATAGGGCAGGTGCTGTTAGAGCTATTGGACCTTATAGTTGAACCTAAGACAAGAAAGCTCATACCCAATCCCGCTTCTCCTGAGATGCCGATGATGGAGATACTCATGGCAACGGCGTATAACAGCGGGTATGCAGTTCGCTTCCCCAAATTGCCTTATTGGGTGGTTCCACATCCTTGCCGGGCGTTGAGAGCGATTTTCAGTTTTAAAATTAAATTAAAAAGTATGAGAGATGAATATTGAAAATTAAAAAACCAGAAAAATGGCTCAAGCATGCCAATCCATGGAGTCTGATAACAAGATTTTTGATTTTAGCTGTTTGGTCAAGGGTCTGGCTTGGTTGGTATTCATTGATTCCTATTATATTGCTTATAATCTGGACATTAGTAAATCCTGTTATATTTCCTATTGGGACAATATTTATATATTTAGCCAAAATGTGGTTTTTGAATAGAATGGTATGGGTATATATGGAGATGAAACACCATCCAGAATATCGCCAAATCTGGAGGGAGGTATTTACATGAGTTTGGAAACAGGCAAATATGTAGCTGTCCCCTGGGCAAATTTCACATATTCCCAAGATGTTAACAGAAATTACTTGAAAGGATAAGCAATGAGTATTTTTTTCGTATCATTGCTTTGGAGTACTTCTTTAAAAGTGTCTTCTATCATAACGATGAAGAAAGTGCTTATCGGTTCGGAAGAATCTTTTGTATATATTAGACCTCCTGGACCTTATTGTGAAAATCCGGTGGTTAAAATTTATTATAAGGAAATATTTAGCGGTGGAGTATGGTCAACATATAATAATATCCAGCTTGGAACTTTATTGGGAATCTTTTATAATCCATTTATCATAAATTTTGATACATTTACAGGAATAATCTTTAAAAATTTTTCCTTGCAAATAGGAGTAAGATTTTCTCCTAAGAATGATTATTATAAATTGTTATATATGGATATTGCTTTAAGACTTACAGAGCATAAAATTAATCCAATCGCAAGAATTAGAGCTATCAAAGAATATCCTATAAAAGAATTTTATGCCTCTCCTTGGGAAAACTTTGAAGGAGAAATAATAATGCCTTTCAATATTCTGAAGGATGTATTTTGTTTTTTGTCCCTGTCGAGCAATTTTTGCATATACCACTTCCCTGGACATAAAGAATATTCTTCTACTAAAAATATAGGATGGGAGTGGCGTATAGGAATAGGATTTAATACCGGAGAAATATTTCCTTTAAAAATATCTACAATGAGGAAAACCGAGACATGGATTTTTTAAAAACAACTTCTGTTAACAGCCTGATTGCTTCCTCTGAATTGTGCAATTATACCCTTAGAGATGACAAAACAATTTACAATTTCGCAATATGTTTACGCTTAATTGAAATGCCCAAACTCCGCCTGAGGACATGAAGCAAACAAAACTTGATCTGACAAAAGAATACAAAACCTACTATACAGCAAAAACCACCCCTGAAATTAAAGAGATTGAGGAAGGAAAATTTTTAACAATAGAAGGGAAAGGGGCTCCTGGTGGAGAGGAATTCCAGATAAAGGTTTCTGCTCTATATTCCCTTGCCTATGGTATCAAAATGCTTTTGAAAAAAGAAGGTAAAGATTTTACAGTGGCAAAACTTGAAGGCCTCTGGTGGGTGGATTCCGATAAACCATATACCGAGGTTCCCCGTGAGGAATGGAGGTGGAAGCTTCTTATTCGCCAGCCTGAATTTGTAACTTCTGAAGTTGTTGAAAGAGCAAGACAAGAGGTCATAAAGAAGAAAAAGTTAGAGCTGGTAAATGAAGTTAAATTCGAGAAAATGAAGGAAGGAAAGTGTGTTCAGATACTACACATTGGTCCGTATTCTACCGAGCCTGAATCAATAGCGAAAATGGAAAAATTGATGAAAGAGAAGAATCTCGTTAAGAATGGGCTTCATCATGAGATTTATCTTTCAGATCCAAGAAAGGTTCTGCCAGAGAAGATGAAAACAATACTGAGGCAACCTGTAAAAGAAAAGGATGCTTGAAAAAGATATACTGAATAAATTGAAATCCCTTTCTGAGCCCAAAGCAATAGAGGGTATGGCAAAATTCGGAATTACACCAAAGAAAGCTTATGGTGTTTCAATACCTCTTCTTAGAAAAATAGCCAAGGAAATAGGTAAAAACCATCAACTTGCTTCACAGCTCTGGAAAGTAAATATCAGAGAAACCCGTATTTTAGCAAGTATGATTGAGAACCCGGATTTAGTAACAGAAGAACAGATGGAAAAATGGGTGAAGGATTTTGATTACTGGGAGGTTTGTGATCAGGTATGCCAAAATCTTTTTAGCTATACCAAATTTGCCTATAAGAAAGCCATTGAGTGGAGCAAAAGAGATGAGGAATTTGTCAAAAGAGCTGGATTTTCTTTGATGGCATGGCTGGCTTTTAAAGATAAAGATACAGATGATACAAAATTTGAAAAATTTTTCCCCGTTATAAAAAGAGAATCTACAGACGAGAGAAAATATGTGAAAAAAGCAGTTAACTGGGCATTAAGACAGATTGGGA
>CAZUTC010000072.1:2583-3241 GCA_964623485.1 uncultured bacterium
GAATAAAAAAGCAATTGAGGTTGCAAGGGAAATTCAAAAAATAAACTCAAAAACTGCTAAATGGATTGCTCGGGATGCGATAAAAGAATTAACAAGTAAAAAGATTCAAGAGAAATTGAAAAAGAGAAGTTAAATTTTTGACTTTTTGAGAATTTTATTTATTATTAAGATAAGGAGGAAATATGAGAAAAATTTTGGTATGCATGGTGTTGTTAATCTCTGGGGCATTATGTTATATAGGAGATGTTAGGCTTTTAGGAATGGGAGAGTTAAGGCTTGTTATAGAGGATGAACTCAACGAGATGACCCTCTATGATTTTGGAGGAAATCCAGCTGGGCTTTTAGGGGATGTTGAGGGTTCTGAACTCAATGTATATATTTCAGGATACAAACAGGAATCAGAGTATACCATTTATTCAGGATTTGGTTGTCCTTTTCCTTATAAGCTTCAGAAATTCATGCCCTTGGATTTTCTCCCCTATTTTAAAGGTGTGCCCTTTTTTCATTCTCAACCCGTAAAACTCAAAACCATTAATAAGGAAGGCTCTCAAGCCCAGGGAATTGAAGTATGTGGCTCAGGTATTCTTCGCAGACCATTAAATGTTTACTACATTATAAGAGAAAAGGTCATTACCCCAGAAATCTCTCTTATCTATAG
>CAZUTC010000072.1:3251-8350 GCA_964623485.1 uncultured bacterium
TATCTATAGTAAAGAGATTAAATCCTTAAGTTTTGGATTTAGAGGTTATGGTTTTAGGTCATTCTATCGAAACATCCATAAAGCAGACCTTCTTGTTTTGAGTGGAGAGGGAGGAATTGGAATTAATTTTTCCCCTTTTAATTTAGGGTTTCTATTGGAATGTTACTATCCCAGTTTTAGTGATGATTTCTTTTTAGAAGAAGAATTTTCAGGTCCAGCGGTTAATGGAGGATTTGCAGTTGTATCAGACTTTTCAAAACTCCTTAAGATGGGGATTAAGTTGGGATATGAATGGGCAAATTTATCTCAAATGGTGCAGAGTGAAAAGTATGGAATGCTTTCCCATCATGGTATTTATGGAGAAGCAAGATTCAAAATGGAACTTCCTCTTATTCCCCTTGTTCTGGCAGGCTGTGTAGAGTATTCAAGGGATAACCCGGTATATAAAGATTTAGAACAGAGAGAACTGGATAATAGAAGAGTTGATAGTTTAGTTCTAACCCCCGGGATTGGGTGGAAAACTTCCTTTATATTTCTGGGTAGTGAGTTTCATTTTAACTTCTTTACCCTTGAAGACAGAGTTAATGGAACCATAAGTAAAGAGCATAGATTTGGAGCGAATGTGGGGATAGAATTAAGTATTTTTGGTCCTTTCAAAATAAGGGAAGGGTACATATTTAATCCAGGGACCCAAATAACAGCGCACACCTATACCACTGGGATAGGAATAGAGAGCTTGGGAGGAATTAAAGCAGATCTTTCCTATAATTACTCGGTGAAGAAAAAGAAAGCAGATACTCATTTCCTTTCCCTGACCGATGCCCATTTCTTCTCATTTTTCTTAAAAAAGAGATATTAACCTTTGAGCTGTAAAATAATATTGTAAGCTTAAGAATTTCAGAAACATATGGAGTTTGATAAAGAGAAAAAAATGAGTAAAATAAGGCTATGGAGAAAAAGGATTAGATAGACTGGATGAGAAGGAGATAGTTAGGAGGAGATTAAAGATAATAGCATTTTTGATAAATTATGAGGATTATTTACTGGATAGATAAAATATTTTATTGGGTATAATACAGTTAAGCCTCCTACTTCACTTCAGAGGTTACCTCAAGATAAAATACTTTTTGGAGAACTGGATTAAAGATGAAATGCCCAGCCAGTATGTTATGGAATTCTGCAATTTCTTGACATTAAGTAATTTAAAGGTATAATTTTTTGTTAAACTCTAAAACATAGGGGGTAAATATGTATAAAAAACTAATGGTTATCTTTTTGTTGGGAGCTCTTGGAGTTGGTGCCCTTTCTGCAAAGGATCTCACAGGTAGAATAGGAATAGGTATTGAACCTCCGAAACTATCCTTCCGTTACTGGCTGAGTGGTTTTGCCTTAGATGCCCAACTCGGCATATTAAATCTTGTAGCACCAGAAGGTCAAGATATGGCTGTGTATCTGGGAACCGATTTCATCTTACCCCTTGTCAAGGAAAAGCGTATGCATTTAAGTGGGGTAGCAGGAATAGAGATCCAAAACCTCACAGGAGATAAAACTATCCTTATCCCTTTATGTTTTGAAGCAGAATACTTCCCTGCAGGCCTTCAGAACCTCGCCTTTACCTTAAAAGGTAATATTGTATCTATAACAGTTTCTCCGGATGTGGTAATCAATCTTGGATTCACTTCATTCCCTGGATTTGGGTTTCATTACTACTTCTAAATCCTATCTTAATCAAGGGGATGGCGGTTGCCATCCCCCTTAAGGAAGATATAAAATATTTTCTAAAGAACTATTTTCTTTTTCTCTTTTGCCCCTTCACAGAGGATATTTTTATTCCTTTCTTTTAAAATCTTTCTCGAATCATAAACAAACTCATCTATTTCATAATCTGCTCTTTCCGGAGCATGATGGAAAAAGTATATACTTTTTACCTCTGCCTCCATTCCCAGTTTCAAAACCTGTTGATAGGATGAATGCCCCCATTTTTTCCTTGCAGGAAGTTCCTCATCTTTCCATTGAGCATCATGGACGAAAACATCTGCATTTCTTACAAAATCCACAAACTCCTCCCAGGTAGTAGGGCTGTCATGGTCCAGGGAAAGCTCGTTATCCGTCATAAAAACAAAAGTTTTCTTCCCCTCTATAAACTTTAATGCATAAGAAGTTCCAGGATGATAGTTCTCTATGGTCTCTATTAATAGGTTACCTACTTTTACCCGTTTATCTTCACAGAAGGTTTTAAAATCTATCTCTGAACTTAGGTCCTCAAAATTTACCGGGAAGTATCTTGATTCCATTTGATTACTTAATATCTCTTGAAGTTTCGTATATGCAGGAGGACATCCATATACTGTTATCTTTACTCCCTTTATATAAGCAGGGACGAAAAAGGGAAAACCTTGAATATGGTCCCAATGAGAATGGGTTAAGAAAAGGTGAATGTGAGGAATCTCTCCTGATTTTAAGAGATAGTTACCTAAGTTCCTTATACCAGTCCCTGCGTCTATTATAATAAGGTCCCCCTCCTTTGACCTCACCTCTACACACGTAGTATTCCCCCCATATCTCAATGTTTGAGGACCTGGTACCGGGATGGAACCTCGGGTTCCCCAAAATCTTATATGCATTTTACAATATACACAATTTTTCCTAAAAGTCAAGTTTTTGTAGGATTCCATAATGTATATGTTTATTTTATACCACAGGAGCAACTTATCAAGATAATGTAAGCTTCTCCCAACGCCTTAAAAAGCAAAAAATACTTACCTTGACAAATAAAAAAAATTTGGTATTATTTTTTAATGATGTTTGTTATTCTCCTTTTTTTGCATCCGTGGTCTATGTTTCAACATGATGCAAAACATACAGGAATAGGGGAAGCCATCGGACCCTCCTATTTTTGGATAAAAGTTCAAAAAAGTATAGAGTATAAGATAATCACTGGAATAGTTGTAGATAAAGATAAAAATATTTATTTCGGGACCCAAGCAGGCTATGTAATAAGTTTGGATTCCTTAGGTAATGAACGGTGGAGGTTTAAAACAAATGGTTTTGTATACAGTACTCCAGTGGTGGAGGAAGATGTGGTGTATTTTGGTTCCTTTGATGGAAATGTATATGCAGTAAATAGGAGAAATGGAAATACATTATGGGTTAAAAATATAGAAAAAAGTGTTACATCTTCGATTGCCCTTCATGCAGGCTTTTTATATTTGGCAGCAAAGGATATGATTTACTGTATAAATCGAACAAATGGAACAGTAAAATGGAGTTACACTCTTGACCAAGAAGTAATCTCCACGCCTGCGGTGGATGATGAGGAAAATGTTTATGTCCAGAGCTTTTACGGGGGCATTATGCAAGGGATTTTCTGTATAAATTCTGGAACCCAAAGATGGTTTCTTCCCACTGGCGGTGGAACAGGCTCTGCTGTTGTAGTGAACGATGGAATTGTAATAGGAGGAAGCTCTGGAACTCTTTATGCTGTCTCCAAGGATGGAAGTATAAAATGGACAAAAGAAATAGGAAGAAGTTTGGAGACCACCCCCGCGGTGGGATTTTCAGGAAGAATTTATGTTGGTTCGGAGGAGGGAAATGTATATGCTATAGACACTCTTGGGAAGGTGTTATGGATAAAGGAAATAGGAGAAAAAATAATTACTCCACCCCTTGTGGATAGGAAGGAAAACATATTCATAGGTACTGATGAAGGAAGGGTAATCTCCTTTGATAAGGATGGAAACATACTCTGGCAGAATACCCCTGGATACCGGATAGACCTTCCCATGGCAATGGATAGTGAGGGAAGCATATATCTGGTGGATGCAGACACCACTATCCTTATTTCAATTCCTGGCACAGGAATTGAGGAAGATAAAAAAGAAATATCCTCACCCTTTATATTTTTTATACCCTTGGGAACAAAAACCTCTTTACCTTTTAAAGATTTTTCTCTTTACTCTGTGAATGGTGCACTACTTGGGAAATTTAATAATGGAGTTATTGAAACATCAAATCTTTCAAAGGGTGTATATTTTGTAAGGTCAAGAGATAAATTGGCTAAACTTGTCATAAAATAAGGAGGGCTTATGAATTTTTTATTTTTTTTGTTTTTTTGCCCCTATAATGAAGGAGTTGCAACCTCCACCCGACCGGATTTTGCACCCAAGGTCACAGTGGATTCAAAAAATATTCTATACTGCGCATATGAAATTGCAATGTACGAACAGGACCACGGGGTGGCTATAAACTTCAAGCCATCCAAAGAGGGACCATGGTACCCCAGATGGACATATCTTGCCTTTCCTCCTGAGGATAATAGAAATCCTTCCATTACCGCGGGTCCGGGTGATACAGTATATCTCGTATGTGAAGGACCCTGTCCTCTTTCTGATGTAGGTAGTCAGTTCCACTGGTATGCACTTTCAGACAGTGCAGGAGAATGGATAGTCCATTACCTACCTGAAAGTGATTGGTCCTTAGCCAGAAACCCTGATATTAAGGCAACAGAACTTGGAGACCTTTACATAGTTTATGAGGAGACCGGAAGTATAAAAGGATACTTTGTCTCTCAGGGTTCAGTATCTTCTTTTATAGTAGAAGCAGAAAATAGTAAAAATCCTTTGCTTTCCTGTGCAGGAGGTACTGCCTTTGTTGCCTTTGAATCAAATGGCGACATATACGGAAGTATATTAATGCAGGCAACACCTGGATTACCTGTGAGGGTCGTTGCTTCCGAATCAAAGGAAAGACTATGTTCTGTATTTAAAAAAGGAGATAATGTATATGTGGGATTTGAGAGAGACGGGAATGTCTATCTTGCTCTTTCCACTGATGGAGGAAACAGCTTCCAGGAGAAACCCGTAGATGAGGGAGAGGGAAGAGCATCCCAAATTGCTGTAACTGCATTAAAAAACAAAATTTTTGCAGCATACTGGAAAGAAGATAATAACATTCATTTAAAAGAGTCTTACGATAATGGAGATACATGGAATTACCGAGGAATAATCACGAGCAAGCCTACTGCTGTGGATACCCCAAGAGTGGTTATTTTACCTTACGGAGAGGATATTTACTGTTTATGGGTGGATGAGCGAGGTGGA
>CAZUTC010000073.1:0-7054 GCA_964623485.1 uncultured bacterium
CATTTTGTTTGGGTTGATAAATCCTTATAATGCGGGAAGAGTAGAAAGATATATGAAACCAGTTATGTTTTTAGGTCTTGGTGTTCTGTTTTTCGCATGATTTTTGTGATTATACTTGCATTGATTCAAGGGATTACCGAGTTTCTTCCAATTTCAAGTTCTGGACATCTTTTAATCCTTGAGCATTTTTTTGACATAGAGCAAAAGGTTGCCTATACAACGCTTATGCATTTAGGCACATTGATTGCGGTTATTTTCTTTTTTAAAGATAAAATCATTAAAATCATTAAAGGAGTTTTAAAAAGGGAAAAGGATTCCTTTTTTTATCTTTTTTTTATTGCTTTTGGTTCTGTTCCTGCAGGTTTGGTAGGATTTTTTTTGAAAAATTTTATAGAAGAGATATTTGAGAACATACTTTTACTCCCCCTTTTTTTCCTTTTTACAGGGGTAATACTTCTTTTAACAAAGTTTTGTAAGGTGGATAATAAAAAGATAGGGGTTTTTTCTTCAATTTTAATAGGAATAGCTCAAGCAGTTGCAATAATCCCTGGGGTTTCAAGGTCAGGAACCACCATATCCAGTGGGATTTTTTTAAAAGTTGAAAGAAAGGAGGTTTTTGATTTCTCATTTCTTCTTTCAATACCTGCGGTTCTTGGGGCAAACATACTTGAGTTTAAAGAGATAACCACAGAGATTAAATTTTTGGAAGGATTTTTGGCAATTGGCGTTTCCTTCCTTACAGGCATTTTAGCCCTTTTTATTTTAAAAAGAAGCATTATAACTAAAAGATTCTGGATATTTTCATTTTACTGCTTTGGCATAGCAGTGATAACCTTTATTTTTAATTTGACGTATTAGGTATTGGAGAAAATATTAAGGGAATAAGAGGGAAGGTATAACCTTCCCTCTTTTATCTATACTTTTCCGATACTGATTTACCCTGCATGAAAAGTAGTAAATAATCTCTTCCGCCTGCCTTTGAGTCTGTTCCAGACATGTTGAAGCCACCGAATGGGTGGACATCCACAAGGGCTCCGGTACATTTTCTATTGAAATAAAGGTTTCCTATGTACAGTTCTCTCTTTGCTTTTGCTATTTTTTCTCTGTTTATGGTAAATACAGAGCCGGTTAAACCATAGATTGTGTTATTTGCGATTTTTATGGCTTGAGAGAAGTCTTTTGCCTTTATCACAGATAGAACAGGACCAAATATCTCCTCTTGGGCTATCTTTGCATTCTGGTCAACATCAGAGAAAATAGTGGGTTTTAAATAGAATCCGTTTCCCTCTGCCTTCTCTCCTCCGGTGGAAAGTTTTGCCTCTCTTTTTCCGAGCTCTATATACTCTAATATTTTTTCCTCTGCTGCCCGATTGATAACCGGACCCATGAAGTAATTTTCCTTTGCAGGACCTATCTTTATGTTTCTTGCTTTTTCCACAATCATTTCAAGAAATCTGTCATATATGCTCTCAACAATTACCAGTCTTGAGCATGCAGAGCATTTCTGTCCCTGATATCCATATGCAGAGGCTATCACTGCATTTGCTGCTTCTTCTAAATCGGGATACTCATCATCTATTATTATAACATCCTTTCCTCCCATTTCCGCAATTACTCTCTTTATCCATATCTGTCCTGGTTGGATTTTTGCTGCAAGTTCATTTATATGAACTCCTACCTCCTTTGACCCAGTAAAGGCTATCATTCTGGTTTTAGGATGAGCAACAAGGGGATCTCCAACTTTAGACCCTGGTCCTGGGAGGAAGTTCAAAACTCCCTTGGGAAGCCCTGCCTCCTCCATCAACTCCACAAACTTGTATGCAATGGTGGGAGCATCACTGGATGGTTTTAAGACTACTGTGTTTCCCGTTACAAGTGCAGCGGTTGTCATTCCCAGGGTGATTGCAAGTGGGAAATTCCAGGGAGGGATAACTGCCACCACTCCCAAAGGAATATAGAAATACTCATTATGTTCAGTAGGAATGGATGTTAAAGGTTGAGGTTGTGCATACCTTATCATTTCCCTTGCATAAAACTCAAGATAATCTATTGCTTCTGCAACATCTGCATCTGCCTCCACCCAGTTTTTACCTACTTCAAACACCTGCCAAGATGCAAATTCAAGCTTTCTTTTTTTCAATATGGTGGATGCGCGTAAGAGCACCATTGCCCTTTCCTCTGGAGGTATATCCTTCCAGGACTGAAAAGCAGAAAGAGCAGCCTCCACTGCTTTATCTACATGTTCAGGAGTTCCCTTTGGAAATACCCCCACAACCTGGTCTTTTTCAGAAGGGTTTATTGATTCAAACTTTTCATCTGCATCCAGTCTTTCCCCATTTATTATAATGCTGTATTTCTTACCCAGTTCTCCTTCTACCTTTGATAGAGCATCAAGCATTCTTTTTTTATTTTCTTCAACTGAAAAATCGGTCAAAGGCTCATTTTTAAAAGGTTCAAGCATTCCTTCCTCCTTTTTTAAAAGGATATAGATAAAAGAGTAAAAGTCAAAATTACGCTTTGACAAAGTATTTTTTTTAAATATCCTTATTAAAAAGGAGGTATTCAATGGAAATAGAAGAGATAAAAAAAATTCTTCCCCATAGATACCCTTTTCTTCTTGTAGATAGAGTTCTGGAAATAAAAGAGGAAGACATAAAGGGAATCAAAAATGTTACCGTAAATGAACCCTTCTTTGAAGGACACTTTCCTGATTTCGCAGTGATGCCTGGAGTGTTGATAATAGAGGCAATGGCTCAACTGGGAGGAGTTCTTGTTTTTCAAAAGTTTAAAAAAGAAGAAAATGTAACCCCGGTATTCTTGGGTATAGAACGGGCAAGGTTTAAAAAAATGGTAAAACCAGGAGATACCCTTTTAATGCATGTGAAGATTAAAAAAATGCGTGCTACGGTGGCATGGCTTGAAGCAGATGCAAAGGTGGGTGAGGAAAAAGTGGCAGAGGCAGAGCTTCTGGTGGGAATTGCTGAAAAATAAGCTCCACATAGAGAAAAATGTAGTGATAGAAGAGAATGTAAAGATAGGGAAAGGAACAAGAATTTTGGAAGGCTCTATAATAAAAAGATACACAAAAATAGGAGATAACTGTGTGATCGGTCCATATGCTGTTATAGGAGGAGAACCTGCAGACTTTAGGTTTAAAGGAGAGGTGTCTTATGTGGTAATAGGAAACAATGTTACAATAAGGGAGTTTGCAACGGTTCACCGAGCCACAGGGGAAGGAGAGAAAACAGTAATTGAGGATGGGGTGTATATAATGCCATATGCCCACATATCTCACAACTGTCTTATAAAGAAAAATGCAGTGATAACCAATGGAGCTCAACTTGCAGGGCATGTGGAGATAGGTGAGTATGCCTTTATAGGAGGGATGGCAGGAATACATCAGTTTACAAGGATAGGTAAGTACGCAATTCTTGGAGCATGTTCCTATGCAAGTCAAGATGTGTGTCCTTATATGCTTGCCTCTGGGAATCCCCTAAGGATATACGGGGTAAATATGGTGGGTCTTAAAAGGCATGGGTTCTCCCAAGAAGAGATAGAAGAGGCGAAAAAAATATATAGAATTTTTTTCAAAACAGATTTGAAGCTTGATGAAAAAATAATGAAAATAGAAGATATGAACTCAAAAATAGCAAAGGATTTTTTAAAATTTGTTAAAGAAACAAAAAGAGGAATAAGAGTAAAATGAAAAAAGGAAAACTTCCCCTCTTTGCAGATACTCCTGTTAAGTATGTTAAGGGGATAGGACCAAAAAGAGCGATGCTTTTAAGAAAACTGGGGGTTCAAACTGTTGAAGACCTGCTTTATATTATACCAAGAAAATATATGGATTTGAAAAAGCCAGACTTAATATCATCTCTAAAACCGGGAGAGAAGGGAAGTGTCTTCGGGAGAGTTCTTGTTACAGGAATAAGGCATACCAGAACCAAAGGAGATGTGGTTCAGATTGTGATAACCGATGGAAGGTCTAAATTAACTGCAGTATGGTTTCACAGACCTGATTTAAGATATAAGTTTAAAAAAGGAGATCTCGTGGTCTTATCCGGTGAGGTGAGATACTACCGGGGCTATGAGATGATAAACCCATTGTATGAAATAATATCGGATAAGAAACAATCTCTGGATATGCCAAGGATAATTCCTATCTACCCTCTTACTGAAGGACTTTCCATATGGGATATAAGAAGGGCGATTAAAAATGCTCTTGAAAAAAGGGTTATGATAAAAGACCCTTTGCCTCCTGAATTAATCTCAGCATATAGTCTGTATCCAATACCTGAAGCATTTTACAAACTTCATTTTCCATCATCTTTGGAGGACACAGAAAAAGCAGTAAAAAGATTTAAGTTTGAAGAGCTTTTTCTTTTTGAACTTATAGTTGCATTAAGGAAAAAGGAGAGGGAAAAGGAGAGAAAAAGTCCATCTCTTGTAATAAACAAAAGATTTACCGAACCATTTTTAAAAATGCTTCCCTTTGAGCTTACCGAGAATCAGAAAAAGGTAATGAAGGAGATAGAAAATGATTTAAAAAACCATGTGAGTATGCACAGACTCTTACAAGGAGATGTAGGATCCGGGAAAACAGTGGTTGCCATATATGCAATGCTTATAGCAGTGGAGAACAATAAGCAGGCATGCATGATGGCTCCTACAGAGATCCTGGCAGAACAGCACTATATGAGATGGAAGGATATCCTTAAAAGCATAGGAGTCACCCCGGGGCTTCTGGTAGGTAGTCTCTCCTTAAAAGAAAAGAGTATTTTAAAAGAAAAAATAAGGAATAAAAAAATAGATATAGTTTTTGGAACCCATGCATTGATAGAAGAAGGGGTTGAATTTGCAGAACTCAGTCTCGTGATTGTGGATGAGCAGCACAGATTTGGAGTGATGCAAAGAGCGAAACTAATTGCAAAAGGGAAAAACCCCCACTTTCTCGTAATGACAGCCACACCAATCCCAAGAACTCTCTCCATTACATACTACGGAGACCTTGAGATTTCAGAATTAAAAGAAAAGCCAAAAGTAAAGGCAGAGGTAGTTACTGAAGTTTATCCAGAAAAAAGGAAAGAAGAGATTTATGAAAGAATTAAAAAAAGGATAGAGGAAGGGGAACAGGTGTATGTAGTGTGTCCCCTAATAGAAGGTTCAGAAAAAACAGAACTAAAATCTGCCACAGAAATGTTTGAAGAGATAAAAAAAGTATTTGGTGAGGAGATAACCGGACTTGTCCACGGAAAAATGAAAACAGAGGATAGAATAAGTGTGATGGAAAGGTTTAGAAAAAAGGATATAAAGATCCTTGTTGCCACAACTGTAATAGAAGTAGGAGTGGATGTTCCTCATGCCACCATGATGGTAATATTCCATCCGGAAAGATTTGGGCTTGCCCAACTACACCAGTTAAGAGGAAGGATTGGGAGAGGAGGTAAAAAGTCTTACTGTATACTTCTGCTCCCTCCTAACATATCAAAGGAGGCAAAGGAGAGAATATATTACTTTAGGAGCACAAATGATGGATTTCTACTGGCAGAAAAGGATATGGAAATAAGAGGTCCTGGAGAACTATTGGGGACCAGACAACATGGATTTCCTGATCTAAAAATAGCAGATCTTTCAAAGGATAAGGACCTTCTAAAGGATGCTTTAAAGGAGGCTTTCTTTGTTGTTTCTTCAGACCCAGAACTCAAAAATTACCCAGGGTTAAAAGAAACAATCGAGAGAAGGTATAAGGATGCAGTAAAAATGATAGGAGTGGGATAAATGAAAAAAATAATTTTTTTAATTTTATTTTTTATGGGGTGTAAGGAGGTACTTCCCCCTTCTGTGGGAAGGTCAAGGGATATTCTTGTGGTAACTCCTTACAAAGATTCCCTTGAGATAGACATATCATTTGTTCTTGAGGAAATACATTATACTCCCCAACCTGAAAAGGAGTTTAAACTTAAATATATTCCCTTAGATAAGTTTGAAGCATACTCCAGATACCATGCTATCTTTCTACTTTTACTTCCCAAAGACGCTATTTATCAAAAATACTTTAAAGGTTTAAAAACCCAAGATGAGTTTACTCTTTACAAAATGGATACAGTGTTTGCAAAGAATCAGACCGTGCTTTTACTTGTGGGAAAGGATATAAAATCATTGAGGAGAGGGATAAGGAAGTATAGAGAGACAATAAGGTATATATTTAAACAGAGACTTCTTAAAAGGCTTTATGCTTATACCTTCATAAGAGGTTATAACCAAACCGCAATGGAAAAAGTAAAAAAGTATGGATTTTTTATTCAAATCCCAAAAAACTTTGTGCTTGTGGAAAAGCACGCTCCTTCAAAGTTTATATATCTGGTCGCCCATAACCCTGATAGAAACATATTTATATACTGGCAGGAAAAACCAAGAAAAATAGAGCCCGAGAGGCTTTTTCCCTTAAGAGACTCCCTTACCGCATTTTTTTATGACGGAGATTATGTGGAAAGAAGTCTCTCAACATTCAGGGAATGGAATTTTAAAGGATACAAAGGGTATCGCCTTGAAGGAGTCTGGCAGAATGAAAGGTTTACAATAGGGGGTCCTTTTGTAAGTTATGTATTTAGCACAGATAAAAGGTTTTACTTTATCGATGGAATTGTGTTTGAACCAGGAAAAAAGAAGTTGTCCTTTTTAAATCAGGTGGAGGTGATTCTTTCAACTTTTGAACCATAAAATGGATATATTTCTCTCTGCAGGGGAGGAATCAGGAGACCTTTACTGGTCCCTCATCGGTGGTTTTTTTAAAAAGGAAAAGATAAGGGGGTATGGAGGTAAGAGGATGATTGAGCTTCATAAAGGGGTAAGAAAATACAGTGATACTGATTTTGCTGGGTTTTCTCTACCGCCTTCTTATCTCTACAGAATGGTAAAGAAATTAATAATAATAAAAAAGGAGGCATGTTCAAGCGATATCTTTGTAGGGATAGGTCTATCGGAGTTCAATATGTTTCTATCTCTTTCTTTAAAAAATAGAGTTAAAAAAAGAGTTTGCTATCTTCCCCCTCAA
>CAZUTC010000073.1:7064-8203 GCA_964623485.1 uncultured bacterium
GAAGGAGAGTATTAATAAAGAGGGCATACGATGAGATCATTTCTGTTTTTCCTTTCGAGTATGCATTCTACAAAAAACATGGATTTGGAAATGTTTTTTATTTTGGAAATCCATTATGCAACATACTTAAAAGATACCAGAAGAATAAGATAGAGGATAATACCATTCTGATTTTTGGAGGTTCAAGGGAAAAGGAGATTAAATCTTCAAAAGTTTTTATAGAAGATTTGATCGCTGAGTTAAAAAAGGTAAGAAAAAATATTCGGTTATTTTATGCGGTCCCTCATAATAGGGAGTATAGAATAAAGGGAGCAACACCCATAAAAGGAGATGAAAAGTATGAGGTGCTTTCCAAGGTATGGTTTTCTGTGGTTTATCCTGGCACTGCTACCCTTGAGGTTGCATTATTAGGGGTTCCCCATCTTGTATTCTATCCCAAAAAGCCCTTCTGGGCAAATCTGGTTAAGATAAAAAGTCTCTCCCTTGCAGCAATTGTATTGAGGAAAAAGATGTTTGAATATGTAGAGGTCCCCCCAAAGGAGGTGGCAAGAAAAATATTTAAACTTGCAGAGAAAAGAGATTTCTTTGAAAAAACAAAAAAAGATCTGTGGAAGATCCTTTATCAAAAAGATGCCTTAACTAAAATAGTAGAAAGAATAAAAATGGTTTAGGGGGAAAATAAAATTTTCATCTTTATTACTTATTAAGGATGTATTTCTTCCAATGCTCTTATGGAAGGTTCCATTACAGATAGAGTAGAAAGTGGAGGAGAAAGTGGTGGAGGAGAAAATTCTGTTTCTATTTCTCCTGCTTTGAATCGATGGAGCACCGGGGATAAGAGAAAAAACAACAGAAGTATTAAAATTATTAAATAAGAGTGCCAAGTAAAATTTGTTTTTTTAAAAACCCGAATGGGAAAAAAATGTAATAATAAAAATACAACAACTGCAATTATAAGGAATATAAGAAATCCTCCTATAAACATTTTGATACTCCACTTAAATGACGAGGGGATTGAAACCACCACTGCCACCATGGAGGTTTTATCTGAACATTCCAGATATACTGGAGAAGAAATTTTGCTTTTTCTCTTGTATCTTCTATATCCTCTTTTATTCTTATATCCTTTTCTTCTATTT
>CAZUTC010000074.1:0-8138 GCA_964623485.1 uncultured bacterium
TTTACAATTATTGAATTTCTTTACGGAGAGGATGAGACTTTACTTGTTTCCACTAAAGATACTGTGGAAAAGAGAATAGAGATATGGAAAAATATCAAATCTCCGATTTATGCTGGAGGTATTTATTGCCCTTGGGATGAAGTTATTCTTGAAGAGGATGCTCTTTACATCTTCACAACTTCGGACATTTTGGTTTTCAAGATAAAATGAGAAACTATCTTTTTATTATTTCGGTCTTTGGATTATCATGTGAGTACTCTCTGGAAAATTATAAAGATGCAAATGGAATTGAAATAACCAAGGTTACAGAGATAGATGAAGAAAGAATTTCCACCCTTGTCGCAAAGGATGGGTATATCTATTATGCAAAAACCTGCTCAAATGTTCTTGAAATCCGCAGTATTCACAGAAAAGATTTTAAAAAACAGTTATTCTTACCCAGAACCATTGGAGAGATAAAGTTAAGTTATGATAAAAATTTTCTTTATGTTCTTTTTTGGGATAGACTTGAGATTTTCGACATAAAAAACCCAAAAAATCCCTGTTTAATAAGCGATATTCCAGTTGAAGGAACTCATATTTATGAAAGTAAAATAAAGAAGGTTCTTTATGTTTATGGAGGCAAAACATACCCACTTCTAATGGTCAATATTGAAAATATTCTCTTTCCTTATCTATCCCCTTTATCCGTTTTAGAAAATTTGAAATCTTGTATAATTGATATGGTAGAAAATGATAGCGTTCTTTATGCTCTTTTAGAAAACCACGAAATAGCAGTGATTAAACCTTACGAACCCTGTGTTATTTTATTTCCTTTAGAAGATACCATACAAGCAATTGAATTAAATAATCATATACTTTATGGGATTGAAAGAGAATATGGAGTCATCTCGGCAGATGTTGAAAATGATTCAGAAATTTCTTTTGATGAAAAATGTAGACTTCCTTTTGAATCTGAGGAGTATTATCAACTTGCGTCTTCCATGGGGTTTTATGCGGACTCTTTATTTATGTATTTGGTTCTTACTTATGGTAAGTATTATCCCATCTTTCTACTTTTTTCTTATTACGAATCTCCTTATGAAAATACGGTTGCTGTAACAGAAATTTATGAATTACTTGAAGGATTCTATTATGAAAAGCTATTTGTTGATTACCCCTATGTGTATATTTATGGAACCTCAGGAATTGTGGTTCTCTTATTAAAAGAGGCGGAATGACGGGTATATTTCTTTTGTTAAACCTTTCTATAATAGAGGGTAGGGTATTGGATAAGGAAACCCAAAAACCTCTTGATGGAGTGAACATTGTGATTGATAAAACACCCCTTGGGACCCAAAGTGAAAAGGATGGAGGATTTTATATTGATGGAATAAAAAAAGGAGAGTATCTGTTAATATCTTCAAGGGTTGGATATAAACCGGAAAGCCTTAAAGTAAATGTAGTAGAAGATAAATCATACCATCTTGAGATATACCTTGTTCCCTCTCCAGTAGAAATCCCGGAAATAATAATAAAAGGGAAAAAGATTAAAAAGACAAGAGGGAACTATCTTATGCTGAATAAAGAAGAGATAAAGTCCATTCCAGGAGCAGAAAAGGATATTTTCAGAGCGGTTCAATCACTTCCAGGTGTTGGTATGCCAAGTGACCTCATAGGACATCTCTACATAAGAGGAGGAGAAAGCAGAGAAAATCTTTACCTCCTTGACGGAATTGAAGTCTTCAACCCATTTCATTTTTATGGGATGGCATCGGTTTTCAACACTGAAATGGTGAAAAATATCTTCTTTTCAAGAGGAGGATTTGGACCAGAATATGGGAATGTTCTCTCCTCGGTAGTTGAAATAACCTCTACTAATAAAGTAAAGGGAATAAATGGAAAAGTTGGAATTGACCTCACAGAGACTGACTTATTTTACTCCTCTACATTTACTAACAATACATCTCTTATGATAGGAGCCAGGATATCATATCTGGATAAATATCTGCAAAAAATTGGGGTAGAGGAAGGAACTGCACTTCCAAGATACAGAGATATCCAGACGAAGCTTGGTTTCACAAAAAACAGTTTTTCACTTTTTTTAACCGGACTCAGAAGCACAGAAGATGTAAAAGCATATACAGCTATCCCTGGGTTTGAAAGTCTTTTAAAATGGGAAAATGAAAACAGATTGCTCGGGGTTCTGATTAATACCAGTCTCTTCTTTGATTTGAAAATCTACCTCTCACGAACCGAAAGCAAAAACTATTTTTATATGAAACATTATAAAGAGTCATCAAAGGATATGAAGATTAAAAAATCGAGTATGAAGATAGAGGTATCAAGAAGAGAAGATTTCTTTTCTTGGAAGGCAGGGAGTGAAATAACCTATCTTGATTATTTTTATAAAAGCTCAATCCCTGAGGAGATCTTACATATTGAAGAATGGGATTTCACTCTTTCTGCTGATACAACCGCATGGATGAAAAATGCTTATATATTATTTAAATATAAGCCAGAACCCAGGCTTTATGCAGGTTTTGGAATACGGTATGATAACCTTTCCCTTTTAAAAAAGAGTTCTATCTCCCCTCGGTTGTTTGTAGCAAAAAAATTTAAAAAAACAGAGGCAAAGTTTATGTGGGGGATTTATCACATGTTCCCTCCTATTGAGTATCTAAATTATCCTAATGAAATATCACCTGAACCCTCTCCTTTACAACCTGAGCTCTCCAGACATTACATTCTGGAGATAAAAAGGAATATATCAAATACAGTATACCTTGAACTATCCTTTTATTACAAAAAATACAGCAACCTTATAGTCTGGTTTGAAAATAAGGGTGAGGGAGAAAGTAAAGGAGTTGAGCTAATGTTAAGAAAAGCAAAGGATGAGGGATTCTTCGGATGGGTTTCTTTGTCGATTTCTGAAAGCAAGAGAAGTTTTCTTACCACATTGGAAAAGGTTCCCTCTGATGGAGACCAGCCTTTTATATTCAATCTTTTTATATCCAAAAAATTTTTAAAGGATATTATTTTTGGAGTAAAGATTAAATGCTCTTCTGGGGCTCCATACACTCCGTTGCTGGGAAAGGAATGGGGAGAATACGATTGGACAGTAAAACTCGGAAAACACAACTCTGCAAGACTCCCATTTTATAAAAGGGTTGATTTAAAGATAGAAAAGAAATTTATGAGAAAAAAGGGGATATTCTATCTATCGATTCTTAATCTTTTTAACACCAAAAATATACAGGCATATCTCTATAATGAAGATTTTACCCAAAAAACTCCTCTTTATATGCTTCCCAGAATTATATCCACCGGAATCGAGATAAAAATTTAAGGCATTTTTTTAAATGGAGAGACCTGTTTTGCAAGAATTGTAAATAAATAAGATAAAGCCCCCATTACGATAAGGAGGGGAAACACAAGCCATATCATACCATTTCCAGTAAGAATAAAAAAGTCATAGGTTCCATGAAAAAGAATAGCTATCAATAATCCTGAAAGAATATAAGTTATTTTTAATCCAATCCTTGAAAATTTTGCCTTCCCTATGAAAAATCCCATAATTGCTCCAAAAAATGCGTGGGCAGGTATGGCGGTAAATGCTCTAAAAATCCCTACCAAGGTGCCAAGGGCAATTACATACATCAAATCCTCTACGGTGGCAAAACCAAGAGAGGCAGCCACTGTATAAACGATCCCATCGTAGGGCTCGTTAAAATGCTTACTAAAATATATGGTGAGTATTACCACAAGAAATTTAAAAAACTCCTCTACACTACCTGCAACGAAAAAGGCATATTTAAAGGAGGCAAAAATTCCTTTCCCTTCACCCCCCACTAAGGAAGCTGTAAGAATTTCAAAAACAACAATGGGAATAGCCATAACCATCCCTATTATAAAGGTTAAGAATACCCTCTGTAAAGGCTCCTTTTCATACTTATCCCTTATATAGAAATAAAATAACAAAAGAAAAACAGGTGCAAATACAATTGCAAGAAACCCCATCTTAGTATGTTTTTATAAGCGCCTCTATAGGAAGTTTTCCTTTACATCCTACCACATCCGCAAGTTGGGCTATTGCTCTTTTTAAAGGAAGATAGCTAGTCTCTCTATACTTTTCTACTATTTTTTCATATCTTTTTTTCAAGTTTTTCCTCTCTTTTTCTTTCATATTTTTGTATATTTCTTGAAGAAGAATAATAAATTCTACTACTTCTTTATCTTTTTTATTCTCTATTCTTTTAAAAACTTCCTCCACCGCCTCTTCTCCAAACTTACTAATTGCTGCAATACATGCATCTCTTACGGTGAAAAACTCATCCTTCATAGCATCCAGAAGAGGTTGGATTGCCCTTTTATCTTTTATCCTTCCCAAAGCCTCTGCAGCCTTTATTCTTATGATTTCCTTTTTATCCTTAAGATACTTTATTATTTTATCGGTTGCCTTTTTATCTTTTATCTTTCCTAAGGAAATTATTATACTACCTCTCAGTTCTTTATTTTCTGGTTTATCAAGCATGGCAATGAGTTTTTCTCCAGCCGATGTATCCTTTAGTTCTCCAAGAAGCCATACTGCGTTTCTTCTTAAAGTGTCATTTTCTGCATCCAGATATTTGTATAAATATGGTTTAGTACTATCGGGCATTCTTTTTGCCAAATCCTTAATTGCTCTTAATTTTAACCCATCGTATGTTTTGAATTCATTCTCAAATACATAGGATAATGCTTTTTTCCCGTACTTTGCAAGCATCTTTCTTGCAGTTCTCACTTTTCCTATTGCCTCCCTCACCTCCCACATGGAGGCATATTCAAAAAGTTTTTTAATTTTTTCTTCCACTGAAAGGGTATCCAGTTCTGGAAACTTTGCAAGGGTATCATACCACGGCTCTTTTTTAGGAGGTACTGCCTCTATATCCATTCCCACACTTCTTTTTCCTTTAAACCATATTTTATCATTTCCAGTTTTTTCATCATTCGGATAATAATCCTTTCCCTCTAAATCAAGGAAAATCCCGAGTCCTCCAAATCCCCTTGCCCAGGTGGCATCACCCTCTCCTATCTTTTCTCTTTTTGAGTAAACATCCTTTCCTCTCCTATCAATAAATATTCCCACTGAATTTGTAAGTCCTATTCCATGCCCCCCAGAGGTATAATAGACATCATCACCATCTCCATCCCATAGCCATCCCACTGCAAGGTCATGTCCTTCTCCTTGGGATGGTCCATACTTGGAATAATAGTGGTCATCTCCTTCAAAATCTAAAAGACACCCCACAGAGAGATGAATTCCTGCCCCCTGAGCATATTCAGAGGCTGTATAAACATCGTTTCCTTTCTTATCCACAAGGAATCCTGCACTGAACCAGTAGGAACTGCCTTGAGCATAAACCTCTGCAGTGTACTTGTCATTCCCCTCCTCATCCAAGAGAAATCCTATGCCTCCAGATGCTATATCCCTCCAGCCTATAGAAAATCCTTGAGCAAAGGAGCGATAGTCATAGGGAAGAAGTGGGTGGTGGATGTATCTCCCACCTGCATAATAAATATCCTCCCCGGTTGAGTCAAAAAGCAGTCCATATCCCTTTACAGACCCAAAACCCTGAGCAAAATCCCATGCAGTGTAAACATCTTCTCCCTTTATGTCTGTAAGAATTCCTGCTCCAAAATTTCCTGCTCCCTGCACAAAGAATCCAGCCCGGTAGGTATCATCTCCTTTCTTATCCACCAGAATGCCTATACCGGCTATCCCGGCTCCCTGGGAGTAAGAACCTCCTTGATAAAAATCATTCCCTTCCTCATCCAATAGAATTCCTATTCCTGCTATTCCTGCTCCTTGAGAAGAGACCTTTGATGAAACATACATATCATTACCTGAAAAATCAACTACAAATGAAACCGGAAAAAGGAGAAATCCTATGGCTCCACCTCCTCGGTTTTCATATCTATCGTCTCCTCCTATATCTATTATCCCCATAAAATCCTTTATATATATATTATCCTTTCCCCCCCCTATCACCACATCCCCATACGCAGTATGAATGATTTTTTTTACAGGTCCAAGAACTCCGTCAATAAAAGTATCGGGTAATGAGGCTAAATATCCTTTGTAATTTTTAATTTCCTCCATAAGAGAATAAAGAACAAGGCTTCCCTTAAAAATATAAGAAAAATCAATTTTTTCTGCTATTTTTAAAAACGCTATTCCATCCAGCTTGTAGGAGGTATCCCTCTCAACACCAAACTCCTTATGAATTATTCCCAGAAAGTAATCATCTGTGGAGTCATCCTCATCTGTCCATAGATATGGAAGTGTATAGAGCAAAGAATCCTTTTGCTCTTCGGTAAGCTTTTCAAAAGCCTTTAAAACCATCCTTGCACTTTTCTCCACATTCTTTTTTATAAAATTCTTTATCTCTGCAGAAGAGGATATATTCTCTTCTTTAAAGAAAACATCCAGTTCTTTAGCAATATAAGAGAGTGTTTTTTTTATATTATTTTTTTTAAAAAAAGTTGCGGTGGTCTCAGCATAGAATGGAACCCTTAAAGGTCTATCCATTAGCTCCTCTACTCTCTTTAACCTGAAGGTATCCCTTTTTTTCAGTTTCTTTTCATAGGAAACTTCTTTCTTTTCTATATTAAGTAAATAGAGTCCCTTCTCAATGTAATCCATCTCTTCGGACATAAAATCTGAAAATAAAAAGAGAAATACCATCAAACCTCCTTTTAATCTTGACAAACCACCTTTTCTCTATAAAATTATTATTAAGCGGGAGTAGCTCAGTTGGTAGAGCATCGGCCTTCCAAGCCGATGGCCGCGGGTTCGAGTCCCGTCTCCCGCTTTTTATTTACCAGCCTACCACCATAAATGTCCCATTCCAGTCTGCAATATGGGCAATTGTTTCTTTCTGGGATATAGTGTTTGCCCATACATCTGTGATCTCCAAGGAAGGGTTTACAGTATTAAACAGTTTCATTGGAGTTTCTGAAATATTTATGACCCTTAAGCCATACACTCCATCTGCAAGATAAGCCCATTCTCCTGCCACATATATTCCTTGAGCGTTGTTTCCTTCCTCAGCCTTCCATGAATCCCATAAGGTGGGAGTAGCAGGTGAACTTATGTCAAATCTCAAAAGCCCACTTTCAGAGGCTGCAAGATAGGCATAATTGCCTGAGACATAAACTGTAATTGAGGGGTAATCTGTAGGGTATATGTTTGCAATTGTAGGTTGGTCATTAAACACATTTACTGTGACCATCCCTGCATCGTCACATGCAATATAGGCATAATTACCTGAGACAAAGATATCATTTGGCGTATCAGGAAGATAGATTGTATCTAAAGGCACTGGGGCTGTAGGATCTGTCACATCCACAATAGTCATTCCATAAAGATTGGGTCCCTTCTCCCATCCAACATAAATCCTGGAACCAGTAGAGAATACAGAAACAGGATATCCACCTATCCCTCCTTGCCCGAAATCTGTGGTATCTATAAGAGCTACAAGGGTAATCTGAGAACCGGTACTAACATCCAGAATATGCAGTCCTCCTGTATGAAATGCTGCGTAAAGATAGTCTGGATAGGCATGAACATCATATGCCCAGTGGAACCCATCTGGTTTATAAGAGGTTATTATACTTGGTGAATGCTCCTGATTGGTAGTAATAGCTAATACTCCTGCCTCCCTTGCTGCTACATAGGTGTAATACAATCTTCTTGCAAGCCTTAAGCAATGCCCTGGAACTACATTTACACTTCCCTTAATATCATAGGAATTTGTAGTTGCAGAGACTTCGTTTGAATAAAACCTATCCATAGAAGAGTCAACAACTACCACTGCAAAATAATAGGTATGTCCAGGAGTCAATCCCTCCACTGTAAAAGTAGTGTCGTCCCGGTTATACTTTATAGATTCCTCAATTACATCTCCATGGATTTGAACATCCGGTTGATCTGCCTGAAGCACCTCATACCTTAAAAAATTACTTTGTAAAACAGGAGTCCATGCAAGGTCAATGCTTCTTGTTTTTATATTATAAGGACTGTAAAGCTTCACAGCAAGTTGAGGTTCAACCACTTCAAGGGCATATGTAGTATCTGCAATTCCTCCCCTCCCATCATCTACGGTTATTGAAAAATG